>CAZHYI010000052.1:0-7026 GCA_964536595.1 uncultured Candidatus Bathyarchaeia archaeon | reverse complement strand
GGATTGAAGATTGAGATTGAGAGACTAATCACTGTGATGGATAACATAATTAAGGATGAGGAAGGAAGGGTAAAGTATCACTATATTCTTGTAGATTACCTTGCTAAACCTATCGGTGGAGAGTTAAGAGTATCTAGTGATGCGAGTGACGTGAAATGGGTTCGTTTCGATAGACTTAAAGGTATTAAGTTAACTGAGACGGCTAAAAAATTATTTAGGGAACTTGGCTTCTTAAGGGATTAGTTTCCTTCTAACAGCTTGACCCATGTAGCTACAGGCGGTACTTCCACATGCATAGGTACAGTGGGTACATCTATTATGGTTGGTACTTCTGATTTGAGTGCTTCCGTTAGTGTTTGATGTAGATTGTCGGGATCTTCAACACGTTTCCCTATGAGATTAAAGCCCTCTGCGATTTTGCAGTAATCCACTTTGGTGAAGTCGACATTGTAGTAGAGCTTCTCGCAATATATGTGCTGAAGGGTCTTAATCCAACTGTAACAACCGTTATTGAAGATTATAATGGTTAATGGTTCCCCCACCCTACTTATAGTTTCCAATTCTCCCATAGATATCGTAAATCCTCCATCACCACATAGTGCTACAGCATTTCTACTAGTATCGGCGAGCTTCGCACCTAAAACGCCTGGGAGAGCATATCCGATTTCGCCATGAGCCCTTGCGAACACGATTCTTCTACCTGGCTCTAAAACTTGGTAGTATGCTGCTGTAAAGGGTGTTGGTGTGCCCGCATCGACAACTACAGTGGATCCTTTCGGCAGAGCGTCTCTAAGCTCTTTAATTAGTCTCTGTGGCTTTATAGGAATCGATTGTGAAGTCATTTCTCCACGTACTTCATCATACCATTCCTTCACTTTCTTAGCTATTTCCCCTACCCTACCTTCCTTCATTCTCTTCTCCGCTTTCTTTTTGAAGGCAGCGATCAAGCTTTTAACGGAAAGTTTTACATCCCCTACGATTCCCACAGCTGTCTTGTAATTTTTACCTATCTCTCGTGGATCAACATCTATATGAATAACCCTCTTACCTTTGCTTGGGAGAGTCCACTTTATCGTCGCTACTGAACCCGTTTTGCACCCAATGAAAATTACAAGATCTGCTTCCTCAACTATTCTATTAGCGAATCCTCTGCCACCATTATCTCCAATCACACCTATGCTCAGTGGATGTGTTTCAGGCACTATCCCTTTACCGGTTAATGTGGTAGCTACTGGTGCAACAATTAATTCTGCAAGCTCTAACACTTCACTCCAAGCTTGAGATATTATTGCGCCTCCTCCAGCAATTATCACTGGCCTTTCAGAAGATACTATTAGTTCTACCGCAGCCTCAACAAATTTTGGATCTGGCGCAACCCTATAAGCTGGGAACTGTTTACAATTTTCCTCAGAGTAAATCTCTGATTCGTCTATTGAAACGTCTTCGTTAAGGATATCGAATGGTAAACATAGATGTACCGCTCCTGCTCGACCAACAGTTGCTTCTCTAAACGCTTTTCGTACGATACTGGGAATCAAATTAGCCCTCTTGACCATAGTGCTCCATTTAGTTATAGATCTGAATAGTGCTACTTGGTCAAGTTCAGTTAAGGTACCTCTCTCCATGTAGGGTATTGAAACGTCGGTTGTTAGAGCTATTAATGGAATTGAGGAGTTGTTCGCTTCAGACACCCCCGGAATTAGGTAGAGAGCACCGCCTCCACTAGGCGCATCGCATATTCCAGGCTTATATGAGACTCGGGCATACGCATCCGCCATGAAGGCGGCGTTTCGTTCATCTCTAGTCATTATATGCTTAATTTCAGGCTCTGCTTTGTTGAATGCGTCGTAAAGAGGAATGCTTGTGTCGCCTGGTAAGCCGAAGACATATTTTACATCGTAAGCCAGTAATGCTCTAACTAATGCTTCAGAGCCCTTCAAAACTATCCCATCCATTCTAAATTTGTCTTTCCTCAAACATAATAGTGAAAGGATATTTAAAACATCCCATCTAAAAACAACTAGAGTATACTCTCCTCTATTCGAATAATTCTGGAACTAAATCTGTAATTTTCTTTCCATCAAAGAGTATCATGTCGCCCTCTTCATAGTTCATAGTTTTAATCATGTCCCAATGAATAGCACTGTAGTTCTTCCCACCGCATTCTTCATAGGCTCTTCCAATAGCGAGATGGAACGTATTCCCCATTTTCTCGTCAAACAGAATATTTCGCGTGAATCGATTAATCTTCTTATTTGTTCCTATTCCTAACTCTCCTAACTTCTTTGATCCCTCATCCGTATTTATCATGCTGTGAAGAAGATCTTCATTCTTACTTGCCCTTGCCTCCACTATTATGCCCTTCTCAAATCTCAAATATATGTCAGTGACTTCCTTACCATATCGGATTGCTGGCAAATCAAAATACACTTCCCCATTCACGCTTTCAGGTATAGGTGCTGTAAAGACTTCCCCGCCAGGAAGATTGTGTGTTGCGTCATCTATCACAGTGTGCATTCCCTTAATCGACATGGTAAGATTTGTATCCTCACCTATAAGCTCAACTTTATCAGTCCTATTCATCACTTCCTGCAACTTCTCCATTTTAACCAGCTCTTTCTCCCAATCCACTAAGACTGCGCCATAAACGAAATCTTGATACTCCTTAAGTGACATTTCAGCTTCCTGTGCATAAGCCTCTGTTGGGTGGAGCGTTACACACCATCTCTTCTTCAATATAGTGTCCGAGATCTCCTTTGTAGCTTTAGATCTCTCACTTATCCTCTTAGGCTCTACTGAGGATAAATATCTAGTATTGGATGCTGACAGTATCCTTATGCTCACATCGGAAGCTTTAACCAACTCGTAGTAATGACGAGGGAATAAACTCAGATACTTTTCTGGCGTCTCCATGTAGTATCCTCTTACAGCTTCTGAAGGCGTTATAGTTATTAAAGGGCTTGCGCCGAGTTTGGCAGCTTCTTTATAGATCTCGATAGCCAATTCAAGTCCATAATCTCCCACATTTATTAGAACCATGTCGCCTTCCTTAATTTTAGTTGAGTGAGTGACAATTACTTTTGCATGGGAAGTGACTCTTGGATCCATAATTATCACATCTATTTCAGTTAGAATGAAAGATATGGAAGCCTATTTATAAAAACTTAATGACTTGATCTGAGAAGAGTCTTTAACAATTATTCTTTATGTTCTCACTTATCTCCTTAGATTTTTTCGTCGCGGCTTCCACAGCCCTCATTATAGCGGATCTTATCCCACTCTCCTCAATCTCATAGATACCCTCAATGGTTGTCCCGGCAGGCGTCACCACCATATCTTTTAACTCTGAGGAGTGTTTTCCCGTCTCTATTATTAATTTACCTGTTCCCAGAACGGTTTGCGCTGAAGCGAGAAGGGCGAGTTCTCTTGGAAGACCCACCTTTAAACCAGCATACATTAAAGCCTCGATCACTATAGCAATGTATGCTGGTCCGCTACCGCTCAGTCCAGTAATAGCGTCCATATCCTTCTCATCAACCTCAAAGCACTTTCCCATGCTTCCTAGGATCTTTTCAGCTATTTTCTTATCTTCCTCTGTAACGGACGAATCTACACAGTAAGCTGTGAATGCTTCCTGTACCAGAACAGCAATGTTAGGCATAGCCCTAATAAACTTAGCTCCTGGTGCATTGCTCTTTAAAAACTCTAGAGGTACCGCAGCAGCTATAGAGAGGACAAGTTTCCCCTTAATTTCATCCTTTATATCTAACAAGATCTTTTTTACATCTCTAGGCTTAACACTTATGATTATCACATCCGCTTCTTTAGCTGCATATCTGTTGTTATCAGTAACTTCCGCCCCTAAAGCCTTAAGCTCCTCTAACTTCTTAATCTTCCTTCTGGTCACGATAAGCTTATCACAAACCTTAGATTTCAATAGGCATTTAGCGATGGCGCCGCCTATTATCCCCGCTCCAATAATGCTTATTTTCAATGCTTATTTTCACCAGACATTTTTTATTAAAACACTTCTCAGAATGCTTTTAAAGATTTTCATTCAATCACTTGAATCTTCTCATCAGGGTTTATTCCAGATCCTACCACTAATTGGAGATAAGAATGATTGGTGCGAAGATTCTCCACTCTCTCCATCATGCCCGATGCTATAATTTTATCTCCTCTCCTGGCAATATTTCTGTAGTACCCTATCATAGATACGACTCTCTCTACTTCGGGATGTAACGTTTTAAATGGCTTAGCTTTAATGCATTTAACTTCATATATGGCTGGACGGAACATTGCTTCTTCATCACTAATAATCTGGAAGCTTCCCACTATGGGATTGAGAGATACATACCTCCTGTCTCCATACTTCTCCCTGATCTCTCCTATTTCCCTGACAGCATTAATATTAAATCTATATCCCTCAAACTTACCTCTTTGTCTCTTCTTAAAGTCAAGCTTCTTAGTAGATAAGATTGAGATCACGTTTTCTTTCCCTAAACGCTCCATCGCCTTTTCAACCCTTCTAAAGTTTCTTGACCCATAAACAATGAGATCGATATCAGACTTCTCGTCATACATACCTAGAGATAGGGAACCATGTAAACCGAACTTTTCTATGGGTACTTCTGCTTTTTCTGAAAGTAGCTCAACCAACTTAACAGCCTTACTTTGAAGGTTATCTAAGGATGAAGTACGCATTAATTTTAAGAGTTCTAGAGCGGGCACATAAATTCTCTTTATAGCAGATTTAGGAACTGCTATGAGTTCTCTATCTCTGAAAGGACAGTAATAGACGTATTTCGGAAAATGCCTCTTAAATACCTGTAGAATCTCTCTATAATTCCTTTCTGTATAAAGTTTTGTAGGTCTCAAAAACTTGATATCTTCTAATCTCCAGCATCTATCAAGATATCTCAAATTGAAGAGTTTTGTCTTGTCGGCTGGAATATACTTCAAAAATGCGAATACTCTATCTTCTGGATGCTCATACCCAAAAACGTAGAAGATGAAGTTGTCCTCTGTTAGGATCCCCTCTCCATCTCTTGGAATCCATGAATTCCTATCAATCATCACAGTTCAAATAGAGTTTATATCTTTAACTTTAATAAAAAGGAGCGCTCCTTGAAGTGTTTATAGGAGGTCCTTTAGATTTATCTTGTAGGGACCTAATTTCCCACCGAAATTTACTGCTGATATTTTGACTACCCCGTCAACTTCAGATGCCGCCTTTATTCCCTCAGCCATAGCTCTCTTAACTAGATCCAAAGTTAAACCATTAATTACGATTTCATAAACGCAATTTATTTCTGGCGTAAGTTTGCTTTGAGTAAGCTTCTTCAGCCTCGGGCAGTAAACTTCGTTAGTGGATGCTCCGAGCTTATATTTTCTTGATCCAACCTTAGATCCCGCCCTACATACACCTCCAGGAAAAGGCATAATCACACCCTTAACATTCGTTTTTATATTGGCTATCGCTTTCTCAGCTGCCGCCAATCCAGAACTTCTATTTTTAGCCATTATCAGGAAGTTGCCGCCTGCAAATGCTTCCACCACTCCAAATTTATCTTCCACAACGAATTCTCCCTCCATCACCGGTATCCTCCAAACCTTCCTACCGTAAAGGACGGCTCTTCTCTGGTATCCATCACCGAATAAACGTATACTTCTACCGATACCCATTCTTCTAGGCGCTTTCTCTAAAGCGTCAAAAGCTGCGGTGGTTGGACATGTTAGGATACACTGTCCAATTCTTCTAATCATCTGGTCTCTAAGCTCTCTAGCAGTTCTATTGTAAATTTGAATTATGACGCCTATCCTTCCATCGACTGTTTCACTCTTCTCAAGGGTAGTTTCGATTCCTGCTTCCGCTGGTGACATAATCACTGAGGATGCGAATCCTACAGCCGCATTAGCGGCTGTTAAAGCCCACCTTTCATTTTCAGCGGTTATAAGTATTCTTCCAGCCCACATTGGAAATAATTCAGCAAATGTATCATCTATCTCCACATTTCCATATTTGAACCCCATAGGCACTTCACCGATATGAATAATCAAAATCTCTACGAGAATATTTCAGCTTTTCCCTAAAGGAGAATATTAACTCTCGAATTAAAGAGAATTTTTTAAATACTTACATTATTCTCTATCTACTTCAATGTATCCACTCATGGACGAGGTTAGCTGATGAAAAGACTAAATGTTTATCTTCTTACGGGTCGGACGATTGAGCAGGGTAGGGCTAAGGAATACGGTAAGCTTTCAGAGGCGTACAAGGATTCAGTGGCTGTATGTTTTATAGATCCTTCAGACATGAAAAAATTAAAGATTAAGGATAATACTCCTGTAAGATTAACCAGCGATTTCGGATCAATCGTATTAAGGGCCTTAGAGTCCACTAGAGCACCTCATCCCGGCGTGGTTTATGTTCCCTATGGCTTTTGGGTAAACCAGATAGTGGATCCTCAAACACACAGTATTGGAATGCCGTCTTTTAAAGGAGTTCCGATAACCATAGAGCCTGCGCCAGATGAGTCCGTTCCTGATATTCAAGAGTTCTTGAAAGAGAAGTATGGAGGGAAACTCAGTGAAAGTTATAAATAATGTGATATGTCCCGGATGCGGAACATTGTGTGATGATATTAAGGTAACAATTGATGGAAATAGGATAATTGATGTTGAGAATGCATGTGCTATGGGAATGGCCAAGTTCCTTAATTACGGGCGACATAGGAAATCCAAGCCTTTAATCAGGAAGAATGGCGAGTTTGTTGAGGTCTCTATGAACGAGGCTATTAGGAGGAGCGCTGAGATCTTAGCTGAATCCAAATACCCGATTCTATACGGGTGGAGCAACACGAGTTGTGAGGCGATTAGGGTTGGGCTTGAACTGGCTGAAGAAGTAGGCGGTGTGATAGATAATACTTCAACCGTTTGTCATGGTCCCTCAATCTTGAGTGTGCAGAACATCGGGATAGTTTCATGCACGTTAGGCCAGATAAGGCATAGGGCGGACCTAATACT
>CAZHYI010000051.1:0-7196 GCA_964536595.1 uncultured Candidatus Bathyarchaeia archaeon | reverse complement strand
CGATAGATGCCGCAATTAACTCTCCGAGAACAATACTTTAAGGATGTTAATAAAATGATGTTTGGGGCTTCAACATTATTCTTATACCGGAAGAGGAAGGTCAGAATCGCCGAAAACATAAGAAACCTAATCGAAGATTTGGAACCTCCAATTAAAGTATGGGAGATTCTGGATGAAGGCTTCAATAAGCTTGGAAACCATCAAATAAAGGATTTAAAGGAATTATCATCCGAATATGAATTGAAATTTTCGGTTCACGCTCCCTTCTCAAGCATTAATATTGCGGAAAGCTCAGAGGAGATTAGACGGTTCTTTGTAAATTTCTTAATAAGTTCTCTCAGAAGAGCCTATGAAATTGAAGCTGAAGCTTTCGTTCTACATCCTGGTAGACTAACACCTTTCACCTTTTCATTTCCGGAATTGGCTAAAGAAGCGTCCTTCAGGTCGTTGGAGGAATTGCTTGATGAGGCTGAAAATTTAGGTATAAAACTATTTGCGGAGAATATGCCCTTAAAGCATGAATTGATAAATACGGTAGAGAGCGCTGAGCTTTTCTTTAAAGAGAGTGATCAGAGAGTAAGATTCTGTCTGGATACTGGACATGCAAACCTCTTTGGCGACGTCAGTGAATTCATCGAGAAGCTACGAGATAAACTCTCGTATATTCATATCCACGATAATTTCGGCAATGAAGACTCGCATCTGGCTGTGGGAGATGGAAACATAGATTGGGAAAAAACAGTATCTCTCCTAAAAAGGATAAATTATGAGGGCTGGATCATCCTAGAAAATTTGAGTATTGATGATCTGAAAAGAAGTTTTGAGAGGTTGACAGAGCTATTTGAGGCTCTAAAATAGGGTATAAACAAAAGATTCTTAGAGAATCCTCGTAGTAGAGCAGAAAACAAAATAAGAATTAGCGTATTTTTTATGATTAAGTAGTGTGGATTAAGCAAAAGGTATTTATTAATCGTATAAACCTTTTCAACTACATAGCTAGAAAGGGAAGCGGATAATGCCTAAGTGGGGATACTCAGTACAGAATCTAGATCCATACTCCACGGTTAAAGCTAGTGGTCGTGAGGTTAGTGTATCCCATAAAGCTGCGCGTGAAATATGTAAAACCATTAAAGGTATGCGTTTAGAGATGGCTAAGGAGTTTCTGAATCAAGTGATTATGAAGAAGCATTCTGTTCCCTTCCGAAGATTTAAAAAGAAGGTTCCGCATAGAGGAGACCTTCAAGGTTTTTATGCTGGACGATACCCTGTTAAAGCAGCTAAAGAGATTCTCAAAGTTATAGAAGGGGCGGAAGCTAACGCTGAATATATGGGTTTAGATACTGAAAAGTTATATATTATACATGCTTCAGCCTACCCAGGTAGAAAGAGAAAGAAGTACATCCCAAGAGCATTTGGTAGAAGTACTCCCTACTTTGACACCCTTTGTCATATAGAGATAGCTTTGGGTCTCAAGGAGGAGTAGCATATGTCTGTGGTTGAACATTTTATTCTAGACTCTATAAAAAAGGCTGAGATAGATGAATATTTAAGTAAGGAACTTGAGAGGGCAGGTTACGGTGGAATCGACCTAACTAAGACACCATTGGGTACGCATATAGTAATTTATGCGATGAGGCCTGGGTTAGTGATTGGACGAGGTGGTGCAACAGTTAAGATTCTATCAAAGAATCTAGAGGAACGGTTTGGCCTTCCTAACCCTCAAATATCGGTTGCTGAGATAGAAGTTCCTGAACTTAACCCCTACGTGATGGCTTCAAGAATCGCATCTGCGCTGGAGCGTGGTGTGCACTTCAGAAGAGCAGGCTTCTGGGCTCTAAACCAAATTATGAGGGCCGGAGCTTTAGGAGCTGAAATAATAATAAGCGGTAAGCTTCGAACTGACAGAGCTAGAAGCGAGAAATTTAGGGATGGTTATCTACCTAAGAGTGGAGATCCAGCTATTAAGAACTTGAAGAAAGCAAATGTGAATGTGCAACTGAAACAGGGCGTCTTCGGAGTTAAAGTGACGATTTTACCTCCAGATGCAACTTTTCCAGATAAGATAGAGATTCTCCCCAAAGAAGCCACTACGGAAGAGATTGAGGAAACTTCAGAAGAGGAGGTTTAAAGGAAAATGGCTATACTTAGAGTTAAGGAAATTAGACAAATGAGCTCTGAAGAACGGAAAAAACGACTGAGCGAATTTAAAGCGGAATTGGTGAGACTTAAGACTATGATTAAAGCTGGCGGCTCAATTGAGAATCCGATGAGGATAAGGGAACTTAGAAGAACGATTGCCCGAATCAAAACTATTGAGAGGGAGGAAGCTGGTAAATGAGAAACCTTAAGACCCTACTTCAAACCCCATTAATCGGTTTAAAAGCTAAAATTTTGAGTAGCACTAACCATTGCAATGTAGGAATAGCTGGCACAATTGTAGATGAAACTAAAAATACTTTAACTATCATGGAGGGCTCTAAGAAGAAACTTGTGTTGAAGAAGGGAACAACCCTCCAAATCACCTTGGAAGATGGAACTGTAGTGAGGCTGGAAGGGAATTCCGTTCTCGGTAGGCCTGAAGATAGAATTAAGAGGCGAATTAAGAGGTGGTGGTAGTGGCTTCGGTTGAAATGAAAAAACCACAAAGAACCTGTAATGACAGGAATTGTCCTTTTCACGGAACTCTTTCTGTTAGAGGTAGGGTTATTGAAGGAGTCGTCGTTAGCGATAAGATGGATAAAACCGTTATTGTCCGTAGAGACTACTTGTATTACATACCCAAATATAAGCGGTATGAACGTAGACATAGCCGTATACCCGCTCATAATCCTCCCTGTTTAGACGTTAAAGTCGGCGATAGGGTCAAAATAATGGAGTGTCGCCCTATAAGTAAAACAGTATCATTTGTAGTTATAGAGAAGCTGGAGGAGGGAAGCAGTGTCAGCTAGGGCAAGAGCTAGAGCTCGCGCTTTAATTGCGAAGGGTACTATAGGACAGAGAATAAGAGTAACTGCTGGGTTACCGTTAGGGTCCCTCATTAAATGCGCTGATAATACTGGAGCGCGAGAGTTAAGGATAATCCAGGTTATAGGGTATAAGGGTAGATTAAGGAGAGTCCCCTCAGCCTCTGTGGGTGACATGGTCTCTGTATCAGTTAGGGCTGGAGCCCCAGATCTAAGGAGAAGAATCTTTAGAGGCGTTATAATTCGTCAAAGAAAACCCTACAGAAGGAAGGAGGGTTACTGGGTGCAATTTGAGGATAATGCTGCGGTTCTTATGACTGAGGAGGGTGAAATGAGAGGATCCGAAATTAGAGGACCTGTTTCAAGAGAAGCTGCTGAGCGGTGGCCGAGAATCGCTAGTGCTGCAAGGATTATAGTTTGAGGATGGTGAAGATCGTGAAGATTAAAGATCCTGATAAGCAAAGACTACTTCACTATCAAGCTCATAACGTAGAGAGATATAGGCGCTTCGGAGCTCCGCTCTCAAAGGAGTTAAGAGAGAGATATGGCTTCAGAAGCATTCCCGTAGTGAAGGGTGATCAGGTTATGATTATGAGAGGAGATAATGCAGGTATTGAAGGTAAAGTGACTAATGTTGATCGTAAGAAGTATAGAATTTACATTCAAGGAGTCACGCGAAAAAAGGCGGATGGGTCAGATATACCCATACCTATTCATCCATCAAAGGTCATGATTACTAAGTTAAATCTTGAGGATAAATGGAGAAGAAAGATAATTGAACGTAAAGCTTCATCCAAAGAAAAAGCTAGTGAGGGTTGAGATCGATGGCTAGGAAAGGTGCAAGAAAAGCTCTTAAGAGGGAATATGCCCCTAAAATTTGGCCCATACATAGGAAGGAAGCTACATGGTCTATTAAAGCAATTCCTGGGCCTCACCCAACCCATAGATGCCTTCCTTTAGCCTTAATACTTAGAGATATTTTGAAGCTTGGAGAATACGCCAGAGAGGTTAAAAAGATAATTGTTAGAGGCATGGTTAAGATTGATGGAAGGGTCGTTAAGGATCCTCGTTTTCCGGTTGGAATAATGGACGTCATTTCAATACCTGAAATAGATAGCATCTACCGGATTTTCCCATCAAGAAAAGGACTAATTCTTCATCCAATCGATAAGAAAGAGGAAAACATAAAGCTTTGTAGAATAGAATCCAAGAAGACTTTGAAGGGTGGAAGAATTCAACTTAACCTTCACGATGGACGCAACATTATAATTCCACCGTCAGAAGAGGAAAAGGATCTTTATAGAACTTTAGATGTGCTTAAGATAACGCTTCCAGACCAAGATATATCTGAGGTTATAAAGCTTTCTGAGAAGGCCTATGCAATGGTGATTGGAGGCAAAAATATGGGCGTTCATGGAAGGATTCTAAGCATAGAAAGGAAAGGTGATAAAAGAGCGAAATCGATAGTTACGATAGAGAATGATGAGGGAGAAAAATTTCAAACGATCTTAAGTTACACATTCATTTTAGGTTCTGAAAAACCTGAAATTTCTGTCCCGGAGGCACCTTCAGTTGTCTGAGGAAGAAGTGCTTAAGAGATGGGAAGAGAATCCTATGCTTAAACCCAGAATAGGTAAAGTAACGGTTAATATTTCAGTCGGGAAATCAGGGGTTCCCTTAGAAAATGCATCTAAAATCTTGGAGACATTAACTGGGCAGCGTCCATGCTGGCGTAAGGCTAAGAAGACTATAAGAGACTTCGGAATTAGGAAGGGTGAGCCCATAGCTTGTATGGTTACGCTTAGGAGAGAGCGTGCGATAGATTTCCTAAAGAGAGCTCTCCAAGCAAAGAACAATCAGTTGAGAAAGGAGAGCTTTGATAAGTTCGGTAACGTCTCCTTCGGTATAAAGGAGCATATTGAGATTCCAGGCGTTAAGTATATACCCGAGCTTGGCATCTATGGTATGGATGTTTCAGTAAGTATAGAGAGGCCTGGTTATAGGGTGAAGAGAAGAAGAGTGAAGAGATCTAAAGTTGGAAGGAGTCACATGGTGAGTAGAGAGGAGGCTATCGCTTTCCTAAAGAATGAGTTTGACGTTCAAGTGGTGTAGGGGGAGGAGTATGGCGAAGCAGAAACCTAAAAAAGTTAGAAAGTTCGGTAAGGGAAGCAGGACATGTCGGAGATGCGGCTCTCACGGTCCAATTATTCGTAGGTATGGCCTCATGTACTGTAGACAATGTTTTAGGGAGGTAGCTAGAAAATTAGGTTTTCAAAAGTACCGGTAGGAGGTTTCTTAATAATGGATCCGGTGTCGAATGGTCTGACAACAATCAATAATAACGAGTTGAGGAATAAGAAGGAGTGCATTTTATCCCCTGCATCTAAGTTATTAGGGCAAGTGTTAAGGTGCATGCAGCTTAATGGTTACATCGGTGAGTTTGAGTTTATAGATGATGGTCGAACAGGAAAGTTTAGGGTTCAACTTTTAGGGAGAATAAACAAGTGCGGTGCTATAAGACCAAGAGTTAGTACTAGAGTGAAGGATTATGAGAAGTGGGAGAAAGAGTTTCTTCCCTCGAAGGATATAGGAATCCTAATTGTTTCCACCCCTAAAGGCATAATGTCTCACAGAGAGGCTAAAGGGAAGAATTTAGGTGGGAGGCTAATAGCCTTCGTGTATTAGAGGGAGTGTGGGAATGCGTAAACTTTTTGAGATTAGATCTGTGGAGATCCCTGAAAATGTTGAGGTTGAGATTAAAGGTAGAGAGGTTACTGTTAAAGGTCCTAAGGGAACTCTCAAGAGGGATTTTTCTCACACTCCAGTCTCAATCTTTATGGAGGATGGTTCTGTAAATGTTAAGGCTGAGTGGCCCAGAAAGAAGGAGATGGCCCTTGTAGGGTGCGTAGCATCACACATCAAGAATATGATTAAGGGGGTCACTCAAGGCTTCACCTATAAAATGAAGATAGTCTTCTCACATTTCCCTATTTCTGTGGAGGTTCAGGGAAAAACCGTTTTAATTAAAAACTTCACTGGGGAAAGAAGTGTAAGGAAAGCGAAGATTGTGGGTGATGCTACTGTAAAGGTTAAGGGTGAAGATGTAATCATTGAAGGGATAAATATAGAGGATGTTGCTCAAACAGCTGCGAATATTCAACAAGCAACTAGAATCAAGAGGAAGGATCCTCGGGTTTTCTTGGATGGAATCTACGTATATGGGAAGTCGGTTGGGATGGAAGCGTAAGATGAGTGAGTCGAGAAAGGAGCTGAAGAAGAAATTGTGGAAAAAGCGTTTAAGGAAACTCGAGTTTATTCGTCAAGAAAGCTGGCGCTATAAAAGGTTAGATGAGAGTTGGAGGCGCCCTAGAGGCCTTGATAGTAAAATGCGTCTCAGAAGGAAGGGGTGGCCTCTCTCACCTAATGTTGGTTACCGTTCACCAAAGGAACTTAGAGGACTTCATCCTTCAGGGTATAGGGAGGTTCTTGTTAGAAATGTTAAGGAATTGGAAAATTTAGATCCAGAGATATATGCTGTTAGGATAGCTCATACAGTTGGAGAAAGAAAGGCTATAGAGATATCATCAAGAGCTGGTGAGTTGGGTTTAACCATCCTAAATCCGCCTGAGACATCCGCATTTGAGGAGGAGGTTAGTGAAGAAGAGACGGAGGTTGTTGAGGATGAGTCTACGTAATCAACGTCGTTTAGCCGCTCAAATACTTAAAGTCGGTGAAAGCAGGATCTGGATTGATCCTGAAAGGATCGATGAAGTAGAATTGGCTATTACTAGAGATGAGATTCGAAGACTTATTCATGAGAAGGCGATTAGGGCTAGACCTAAGAAGGGAATCTCGCGTGGTAGAGTTCGAATATTGAAGTTAAAGAAGAGGCGGGGACGTAGAAGAGGAGTCGGAAGCAGGTCTGGGTCTAAAGGAAGCAGGAATCCAAGGAAACGTGCTTGGATACTTAAGATTAGGGCTTTAAGAAAGGAGTTGAAGCGGCTTAAGGAGGAACGTTTAATAAGTGAGAAGGCCTACTCAAAACTTTATGATTTAGCAAACGGTGGAGTATTCAACTCAATCTCACAACTTCACAGATATATAGAATCTGAAAATCTATGGAGAAGACGGTGATGGCTAAAGGTCCAACTTATCGGGTACCCTATAAACGCCGGAGAGAAGGAAGAACGAACTATCATCAAAGGAGAAGACTAGTTCTTTCTGGATTACCAC
>CAZHYI010000050.1:6714-7274 GCA_964536595.1 uncultured Candidatus Bathyarchaeia archaeon | reverse complement strand
TCAAGGCCCAATCATAGAGGATTATGCAGAAACAATCGTGAATGAACAGCCAGATGTCATAGTGCTTGATGGCCCACCGACATACCTTCTCGGATACACCATGAACAGGAACAATTTAGGCAGGGCAGTGGAAAACATTAAGCGTATTTTGAAGAAGTCGAAAGCAAAAGTCATAATTTATGACCACCACCTTCCTAGGGATAGATTATTTAAGCGTAGACTGGCAAACGTATATTCCTCAAGACTGGGTGAAAAGTTAATTACAGCTGCGGAGTGGTTTGGTAAGGAACCCTTAATACTCGAATTGACAGAACGAAAATGAAGGATATTTAGAAGTTCTTTACGATTTGGCTCTCATAAAGAATTGCTCCTTGAGACACTAAGGTTTCCTGTAACTTTGCGACGTTCAATTCTCTCGGAGAGACATTTTCCTTTATACATAGAGCCGCCGCTGTCCCAGCTGCTTGGCCAGTAGCTACACATATCGGCATAACTCTTAGGGAAGCGTTTGCCTCATGGGTGCTGGATATGCATCTCCCTGCCAAAAGCAAATTTTCAAC
>CAZHYI010000050.1:0-6704 GCA_964536595.1 uncultured Candidatus Bathyarchaeia archaeon | reverse complement strand
GGCACTAAACATCTGTACGGAATATCATAGGGCCTCCTCAAAATTTTTGGCACTCCACCTCTACCCTTCGGGTCATGAATATCCACAGCAAAGCAGCCCTTAGCAATTACATCACCGAAATTCCTTCCCTCCAGTACATCTTCGCCTGTTATGACGTATTCCCCCAATATTCGTCTAGTCTCTCTCGGCCCTATCTGCGGGGCCGTATCTATGAGGTAGGCATCCTCAAAGCCTGGAGCCTTCTTAAGGAGGGATAGAAGCCACTCAACCTGCTTCCTACCCTCAATCTCCGCCCTAGTCAAATCTTTAGCGTCCGTCCCATCAAACTGAACCCTCGTGGCATTTATCGTCACCTCCCCCCTTCTAGGATTAGCGAATACACTCACCCAATCCTTCCCTATCACGTACTTCTCACCCCTATCCCTAGCCTCCTTTACTAGGTCTTTAAAAGCCCCGCCGAACACCCAAACCTTCTGATGGTTCTCACGAACAGCTGAAGAGTCTATCGGTTCACAATGGGGAAATCTCCATCTGAACTTGTCAGGATTCTCAATCATGTATTTCCTGAATCTTTCCATATCCACACTGCCCATCCTGAACATTATTGAGCCCGGCTGAGTTAATCCGTCACTCTCCCTTCCCTTCTGGAAGGTTGCGCCTGCCATAGCAGCTACATCTCCATCACCCGTAGCGTCAATGATTATCTCTCCAAGCAACAGTTGTCTTCCGGACTTATTTACCACCTCTACACCTTCAATCTCAGAACCCTTCATTATAACGTCACACATATAGGAGTGTAAGAGAAGCTGCACACCGGACTCCTCAATCATGTGTAAAGCAACGAACTTGAGGGCTTCAGGATCGAATGGCATATAGCTCTGCCCCTTAACTGTGGCTCCATCATAAGCCTCCAATATTTTTATTGGCCCTACAGCCCCACCAATAGCTGTAAGCCTATCATAAATCTCTTGGAGTACACCTCCAATCACCTGTTTGCCTTCAATGTGGTGAGGCATGAAGGGGTTCACTAGGCCTGCTGTAGCCATGCCTCCCAAGAATCCGTACCGCTCAACCAAGAGTGTGTCAGCTCCATTCCTCGCAGCTGATACGGCAGCCGCTATTCCCGCTGGTCCTCCACCAACAACTACAACTTCATTTCTTGAAGCCAACTCTAAAACCATACTTGCACCCCTCTAAATTATGGGTGAATACATTTAAAAAATGAGGCATACCAACTCTTTTTCGGCTTATGTTTTAAAGTGAGATTCACATCCTATATATGGTTAAGTTTAATTTATGGTTGATTTAGATGTGGTGATTCACGGTTGAAGGCAGCCTTCTATTATAAAGGCGGAAGGATCGAGGTTCAGGAAGTTCCCAAGCCCAAGATAGGGAGAAATGAAGCATTGGTGGAGATGAAGAGTTGTGGGTTATGCGGATCAGACCTTATGAGGTGGTATTTGGATATGAAGACCCCCCTAGTTATTGGGCATGAACCAGCAGGCATAATTCGTCAAGTGGGAGAGGATGTTGCTGGGTTCTCTGAGGGTGATAGAGTTTTCATTCATCATCATGTAGGTTGTTTCACATGCCATTACTGCATGCATGGGGACTTCACATTATGCGATGAATTCCGTGAAACACATATTGATCCTGGAGGGTTCTCTCAGTTTATTCGTGTTCCCTATCGAAATTTGAGGTATGATACGTTGAAGCTTCCTGAAGACCTCTCTTTTGATGAAGCTACCATTATAGAGCTTTTAGCTTGTTGTATAAGGGGACTTAGTAAGGTTGATTTCAAGCCTGGAGATTCTATCTTGATAGTTGGGGTTGGTCCAGCAGGAACGACTCATGCAGTTTTATCTAGGATGCTCGGTTTCGGGAAGATTATTGTGAGCGATCCGGTGGAGTATAGGCGGGAATTCGCCTTAAAGATGGGGGCTGATTATGCATTTGATCCCTTTAAGGAGCATTTGGCAGAGGAAGTTAGGAAGATCACTTCTGGAAGAGGAGCTGATGTTGTTGTTGTTACAGCGCCTTCATTGGATGCCTTATATGATGGGTTAAATGCATGTCGCAGAGGAGGAACGATCTGCCTTTTCGCCCCGATCTCTCCGGAAGTTAAGGTTTTGATAAGTCCCCATAAACTATTCTTTAATGAGATTTCAATAGTTCCCTCCTACTCTACTTCGCATATAGAGACGAGGATAGCCCTCAACCTAATCGATTCAGGCCGATTTCCAGCTGAGAAGCTCATAACTCACCGTTTCAGTTTGGATGATGCGATTGAGGCGTATAGGTTAGCTTCTGAAGATAAGAACTGTATGAAGATAGTTATACATAATGAGTAGGCTATTTATTCCTCCTCAAGAGAGGAGAGATAGTAATATTCCCCCTTCTCCTTTTGAAGTCTATCGGTTCTAGAACCTTCTTTGTTCACTCTAGGCCTGAGAGTGTTAGGATCTCTCCTAAAGGTTATTCCTACATCCTTTAGAAATGAGTTCATTCCGCTATGGAGATCTGTGGGTGAGTGCCCGAACCCCTTCACTCCAGGCTCTCCAGAGAAGACCATTAATCTGTCAGCTATGAAGTCTAGTGCTACAACGTCATGCTCCACAACGAAGGCTGTAGCCTCCTTACTCTCAACTATACGCCTTACTGTCCTAGCCATATTCAATCTCTCCTCAACATCAAGATAGGCGCTCGGTTCATCCAAAAGATAAATATCAGCCTCTTTAGATAGGCATGCAGCTATCGCAACCCTCTGCAATTCACCACCGCTAAGATCCGTGACTTCCCGGTCGAATAGCTGCTCAATCCCGAGGGGGACAACTATTTCTGTTGTGTACCAGCTTGAACCGAACTCGGTTTTAGCTATAGATTTTAGGAGGTCCCTAACTTTTCCCTCATAGTTCGAGGATACATATTGAGGTTTATAGCTGATTGAAATTTCCTCCTCGGGAGGTGAACCTACATCCGGCTTCTCTATCCCTCCAAGAAGCTTGATGAAGGTGGTTTTACCGATCCCATTAGGTCCTAAAACTCCTATCACTTCACCCTTACTGACTGAACCAGCCTCCACATGTAACGAGAAGCCTTCATAATGTTTCTCCATCTCACTCCATTCCAGCAGGACATCGGTTACTACCCATCCCGGAGAGGGAGGCTTCACTTTGAAACGTATTGGGAACTCTCTGAACCGTACATTTTCATCTGGGATGTAGCCTTCAAGATAGAGGTTTATTCCAACCCTTACTCCATGCACGTTGGAGACTATTCCGTACACGCCCGGCACACCATAAAATAGGCATATTTTATCGGAAAGGTAATCTAGAGACGCTAGATCATGCTCAGCAACAACAATATATTTTCCTTCTTCAGTTAAGCTTCTGATCGCTTTTGAAGCGATGAGCCGCTGCTTAACATCTAGATAGCTTGTTGGTTCATCAAATAGGTAAACATCAGCCTCTCTACACATCACAGCGGCTATCGCAACCCTCTGCAATTCACCACCGCTAAGGACGGAGACCTCCCTATCCAGAACAGATTCAAGCTGCAACTTCTCTACAGCGTCGTCTAGAACTCCTCTCTCATCAATCTTCTCAAGGAGGGATATGACTTTACCCTTAACTACATTCGGTATCTTATCCACATACTGAGGCTTAAACGCCACCTTAAGCTTCCCTTCGCTTAAACGTTTGAAGTACTCCTGCAGTGAAGAGCCTCTGAAGTAACGTATAATTTCGGACCATTCAGGCGGATCGCTGTATCGGCCTAGATTCAGCTTGATCTCTCCAGATAAAATCTTTAAGACCGTGCTTTTCCCTATACCGTTCTTACCGATGAGGCCGAGTACCTCTCCAGGCATGGGAGTCGGTAGACGGTAAAGCTTGAAGGCGTTTGGCCCGAATCTATGAGTGCACGTCTCCTCCAGTTCGTCTGGAACGTTCACTATTGAGAGTGCCTTGAAGGGGCATTTTTTGACGCATATTCCGCACCCCTTACACAATGACTCAACAATTACTACCTTCCCGTCCTCAATTCTTATGGCCTCTACTCTACTCTTAACCATCGGGCAGAAACGCATACAGGTATAGTTGCACTTTTTGGGTTTGCATCTGTCTTTATCGAGAACTGCTACCCTAACCATCTTTTCAACCTTTCACTAAAAACATTTGTGTGGAAAGCCATAAATATTCAATAAAAATTAGGCATTTACCTCTCGGAAACGTGGATTACCATTCTTCCTCTTCCCAGTCTTCCTCTTCCCATTCCTCTTCTTCATCCCACTCCTCTTCCCACTCTTCGTCCTCGTCCAATCTCCTTAACCTCCCGTCTCTAATCTAGAATCTTCTGCCTTACAACTCTAAATTTAAACTTTTCTGTAGAACATGATCACAACAAATCATTTAAAGCAACTAATACATTCGCAGCTGACTCCACATCCTTAATTTTAACCCGTTCTTCACGTGTATGACAGAGAGGTAACTCGCCTGGACCGAAGACTGCTACGTCACAACCTATTGAGTGCAGGTTTATTGAGTCGTTCCATGAAGGCATCTCGGAGAATACGGCTTTACATCCAGCTTTTTCTAGAGCCTTTACAAGTAGCTGAGCCGCTTCCCCACTCACAAACCCATCATAAATATCTTCAACCTTAATCTCTGCTTTTTCTCTACATATATCCTTTAGTTTATTTAGGATAGCCGCCGCTTTTATTTCAGGTCTAAAGAGAAGCTCTAACTGCACTTCACATCTTTCAGGTATAACGTACTCGCCTCCACCACCACTTATCCGCTGAACTGAAACTTTAATGTCGCTCAACCTACTAATTCTGTTGAGGAGCCCCATACATTTCTCTATGGCGTTTATTCCCGCTTCTGGGGTTGAGGCGTGAACCGCTTTACCCTTAACACTCAATTTCACCTCCAACCCTCCATACTGCACATTAGCGACTGTTAGATCAGTCGGCTCCATAACTATAGCCATCTCAGGTCTGTATTTTTCACAGTAAATTTCTGAACCTTTACCTTCATTCTCCTCATCATAAAATAGCGCCACTCCGAAATTTAGTTCCTCTATTCTCTCGAGGGCGGAAAGAATAGCGGCTATGCTCGCCTTAGCGTCGCAGACACCCGTTCCATAAGCGTATTCACTGTCCAGACGGAATGGGTAATCTGCTTTAACAGTGTCCAAGTGAGTTGCAATAATAATTTTCTCATCTGGATTGAGTAGAACGTTAAGTCCATCAAGCATAGCAGGGTAGCCAAGCCCCTTCAAGTAGTCTAAAATGTAGAATGCCAGTTTCTCCTCTTCACCATAGGGTGACCGTACATCCATAAGCGCCTTAAGGAGCTTCAAAATCTCCATTAATAGGAGACTGTATTCTCGAAAATAAAAAGTGTTTTCTTTCACTTACCAATAGTCTTCTATTTAAGTCTCTTTATCATCCTAGTCCATATACCCAGAGTTAAGGTTTCATTGAAGCCGAACCTACTATAGAACCTTTTCGCTTCATAATTTTCTACACCAACCCACAACCCCACAGTTTTTCTCTCCTTCTTTTCCGCATGTTCTATAGCGGATTTAAGGAGTTGACTTCCTACCCCTCGCCCTCGATAGTTTGGGTGTACAAAGAGTTCATGTATCTCACCCATAACTTGATGCTCAATGTGGCTGAACCAGTTCGCATCGCAAGCCACAAAACCTATAGGTTCCCCCACATCCACTGTGAAGAAGCCCTCTTTATCCCTTGAGAGGAGCCATTTAAAATAACGCTTTATATCCCTCTCTTTCCCATACGCATATTTTTCGAGTCCTCTGTAGGCTTCTTGATATAGCTTAATGAAGGAGTGAAGGTCTGAGGCATCCACCTTCCTGAGCTTCAAACCGATCTACTCTTCCAAGCTTTGCGTACTACTTCAAGATTTCTTCTTTAAAAACCTACATAAAACATTCACTTTTTGAAAAAATATAGGGGGGTCTATAGGTTACGCAACGAAAACAACATAAAATGTCAATTCTTAAAATGAAGAGAAGGTGGTCAGAGCAGGTTAGTAACTTTCACAGCCAATGGCTCCTAGCCGTCGCCTCTCCTCATCCCAGTAGCAATTTGTTGTTCGAGAAGATTTAAACTTTCCCGTTTCAGAAGTCTCTTTTAACTCGTTCTTCTATATGGCAGGTTCTGAACCACAAATCTAGAGCTCTTTATATAGATTTGGCGGAGTAATATGTATGAGAATTCATGTTGAAGGGACGAATATATAGGGTGACTGAGAAGGCGATCTTAAAGGCATCTAAAATTATAAGGGAAGGAGGATTAGTCGTATACCCAACCGACACAGTGTATGGTCTTGGATGCGACCCAATGAATGTTTCAGCTGTTCGTAGACTATTGAGAGTGAAGGAGAGGCGGGATAAGCCTTTACCAATTTTAGGTTCCAGCATTGAGCATATTGAAGAGATAGCGGAACTAACAAAAATAGCAAGAATCATAGCTCAACATTTCTGGCCTGGCCCCCTAACCATAATCGTCAAGAAGAGGGAGAAGCTACCTGAACTAGTGACAGCTGGGTTGGATAATGTAGGAGTTAGAATCCCGAATCACACAGTCTCTTTAAAACTCATCGAGTTATCCGGCAGCTTAATTATAGGCACTAGTGCAAATAAAAGTGGGATGGAGTCTCCAAAGAATGTTTTTTCGG
>CAZHYI010000049.1:0-7297 GCA_964536595.1 uncultured Candidatus Bathyarchaeia archaeon | reverse complement strand
AATATTTCTCGCTCCAGCTTTATCCTTAAGCTTTTGATAAACGTCATCTCTAAGAAGAATGGTCGTTTTCTTAACCATAAACATCACCGTAAACATCTACATAAACATGCTCTTATAAGTATTATGCCTCCCTCTAAAAAGGACATACTCTGATGATGTACACTAATTCTACTTTACCTTGCTTGATTAATAGAATGAAAACTACGATTCTCTAATCACATTTAGATTCAATAAATAAAAACTTCAAGCTTTAATCTATCAATAGAGGATTATCTGATCTCAAATGTGCAATTTTCGTCTCCCATAGCTACGCACTTTGTCTCTTCAACAGTTATCTCTCTGCCGATTAGTTCTCTCAGGAAGCCTTCGATGTAGCCCTTAAAGAAATGGCAGATCGGAGTTGAGGATGCGCCGTAATATTTACCTTCAAAGCTCTTGTAAACTACGATTTTTCCTTCTCCTGAGTCTAAGTTTACATCAACCTTGATTTCACCCCAATTCTCACTCAACTTGAGGTCAATGAAGGCTTTAAGAATCTCCTCCCTACTTGAATATTGTTTTCTCATTCTCATATACATCCTCCTTCCACATCCCAAACCAGCCTCGTACAGTATCACAGCTGCGCCCGTATCGAGTAAACCTTCCAGAACCTTCTTTAAGTCTACGAATGTTACTACAGTCATCGAGAACCTATCTTCAGTGTAAGACATACTTGGAAATGGGGAATGCCCAATAGTACTTTTATACATTCTTACCAGCCGTAAGAAAGGTAAGAATTTAATAAATATTTATAACATATGAAGAGTACACATCTTTTTTAAAATATGTATTATATCGATTCTTAAGGAACCTAAGTAACACACTTCAGAGTTTTGAATGAAGAAGACTTAAATTTTTATTCATCAATTAACTTTTTTAGGAGAAAAAATAAAGAAATTAATCAAAATTGGTGCGTAAAGTATGGAAGAATTTCCAGAAATCATTCATCGACTTGAGGCCAGACAGTTACTACGTGCAATAAAGGAGAAGGGAATAGCCCAGTTTAAACCATCCTTCAATTATGAGCGAGGGATCTTTTATCCCGAAGTAGAGGAGATTATCCCAAACTTCACAGCTAGCCTAAACCTACTTGAAGAGTTAGAGAAGAACGAAATAGTTAGAAGGGAATATTTTGATTCAGTTCTAATCTGTCCCTCTTGCGGTTCACACCGAATCTTTATGAAGGTGAAATGTCCAGTTTGCGGATCAAGAAATATAGAGAAGGGTTCTGTAATCGAACATCTACATTGCGGGCATCTAGATTTTGAAGAGAAGTTCGTTGAGGGGGAGAAGCTTATATGTCCAAAATGCGGTAAGGAATTGAAGGTATTAGGTGTAGATTACAGAAGACCAGGTATATTCTTTAAATGTTGTGAGTGTGGCCAAATCAGAAGTATTCCGAAATATGAGTTTCTATGTGTAGACTGTAAGAGTAGTTTTGAGGAAGATCTACTTGACATAAAGAAGGTATTTACATTTAAAGTGGAGCCTAAGGGTTTAATGTTCATAGAGCGATATATGATAAATTTTGAAGAGTTAATAAAGGCTTTAGATGATTTAGGGTACTTTGCAGAACCGAACGTTAAATTGAAGGGTCGATCTGGCGTTACCCATAGCTTTGATCTTGCAGTGTGGAAGTTAAAGACGAAAAGTTTGGAGTATGTCGTAGATGTGGAGATAAGAAGGGATGAGATTGAAGAGTTTAAGGTCTTCTCATTATTCGCTAAGGCTATGGATGTTAGAGCAAAAGAGAAGATATTAATTGCCATACCAAATCTAACTAAAAGAGCGAGAGATTTAGCAAAAAGCTACAATATTTTAACTTTAGAAAACTTAGAATCCAGCAATATCTCTTCAGCGGTTCTGGATGTAATAAAAAGTAAAGAGAGCCTTGTTTAACGCTTCAAAGAGTTTATTGAGAGGAGGTGCTCAAGGAGTCCAACAACCACATTTTTAGAACGGATAAGAATGAGAAAAGTGAAGGAACCTTATGCGTTAGCATTCTCATTCTTATTTACTAGATATTAAGTCAGCTTTGGGGTGTAAGAATTGAAGCTTGTTAAATTTGGCGCCGCTTTAAGTATAACGCTCTTAATCTTTACGATTAACGTTATTTCTCCTCTTCAATGCTCTACAGATTCTTCTGGATATGTTGCTTTCCGACTGGATGATGTAGGTGATTTCCCCTGGAGAATTAAAACACAGGATGCTGTGTTAGATATTTTATTAAAAGAGGAGGTTGGGACAACCTTAAGTATAATACCGGGATATTTCGGCAATAATTTTGATTTAGTTAGCAAAATCAAGTCTGGAATTGAGAGTGGAGTATTTGATATAGCGATGCATGGCTGGAGGGATGAAAATTTCACGGAGTTAACCTATGAAGAACAAGTGGAGAAAATAAAGCTTGCTAATCGAAAGTTGCGAATCATTTTTGGTTTTAGCCCTAAAATATTCACGCCTCCATACTATGAGTATAACGAGGAAACCATTAAGGCGCTCTTCCAAAATACAGATGTCGAAATAATAAGTTCTCACCTTAGCAGGGATAATCCTCCATTTCCATTTAAGGATGATGCTATGTTACATTTTCCGACTACTGTTGATACCGCTTTTGTTGCTGATGGATTATGGCACAACCTTAATGCAGATCGCGTATTAACAAATGTGGAATCAAGCGTTGATTCGTATGGTTTTGCCGTGGTTATATGGCATCCTCAACAGTTTATGAAGATGAAAAATGGGGCTCACGTGGATGAGCCTGATGAGGAAGCATTAATGTTCCTTAAAGAGGTTATCGCTGGAATAAGAGCGAAAGGACTAAAAATAGTGCCTCTGTCAAAACTCTATTTGAGTCTTGGTGATTTGTCGACTCAAGAAAAGACTGCGTATAGTTTCAACCCAAGCTTTTTAATCACCCCTTTAATTATAGTTGCAGCTATAATTGTAGCCGCTATAGTTTTCCTAGCTTTAAAAGAGCGTGGGTTACTTTATAAAGTATGGGATAAAATTAGGTTTATTTTCTCCATTTTGCTTTTAGTCGGTCCCTTAACTATTAATGTCGGTGGTGTTTTAGATGATTAAGAAATCGTTCTTCACGGTTGGTTTGTTGCTGCTTGTGCTATTTGCTTTTCTGCTTTTACCTAATCGCGAAATCACTTTAATCGTATTTGCTATAGCTTTCGTTTCTTCAGCGTATTTCTTAGCATTAATCTCGTGGTGGCGGAAGAAAAGCCATGAGGAAGTAAGAAGACGAGTATCCCCAGTTATTGCATTACTCTCTCTATTTTTCTTGAGTCTACCTTTCATCTTCGGAGCATTCCTATTCTTTCTCCAGCCACTCACCCTATCATCCGTATCCTTCGCTATCTCAACCGCAGGATTCGCCCTCACCCTCTTTTATGACTTCCTTAACATTCCATTAGCCCTATACCATAAACATCGAGAAGAGGAGTTGGAGAAGCAACCCATAAGAGAATATCCTCTAGTGAGCATCATTGTTCCGGCGCATAATGAGGAGAAATGTATAGAGGGGACTATTGAGTCACTTTTAGAGATTAATTACCCAAACAAGGAGATAATAATCGTTGATGACGGCTCCACCGATAGAACGTACGCATTAGCTAGCATGTACATTCCTAAAGGCGTTAAGGTGCTGCATAGATCGCGAGGGGGCAAATGGGCGGCTTTAAACTATGGAATACTCTTCTCTAAAGGCGAGATCATAGTAACTATTGATGCAGACAGCCTAATTTCAAGAACAGCATTGATTGAGATCGTGAAGCGATTTCAGGATCCACGTGTTAAAGCAGTATGCGGAAACGTAAAGGTGCTGAATAGAAATAATCTTCTCACAAAATGTCAAGCTTTAGAGTATATCGCCGACATTAACATCGCTAAAAGAGCATTCGATATAGTTGGGTCAACAATGGTTGTTCCAGGAGTTCTCGGTGCATTTAGAAGAGACGTTCTAGTGAGCACTGGTACATATGATCCAGACACGGTGACTGAAGACTTTGATGTAACGATTAAGGCTTTAAAGACAGGCGCTGTAGTCCAGACCACTAGGCAAGCATGCGCATATACAGAGGTGCCGGAAACATTAAAAGATCTTTACAGACAGAGGTCAAGGTGGTATAAAGGCACCGCCCAAGTGCTAATTAAGCATAGAGACGCTTTACTACATCCCTCATTCGGTTTTCTAAGCTTCCTAGGCTTCCCTTACGTATTACTATCGATCATTTTTATTCCGCTCTGTGGAGTGTTAGCTCTAGCTTCAGGAATCATCGCATCTCTAACAGGAAATGCTATACCTTTCCTTCAATTATTGTCACTATTCATTCTTATGGAACTTCTATTTTCAATCCTAGCGATTCAGCTGGATGAGGAGGATATGAAGCTTGCTTTATATTCACCATTATTTGTGGTTGGTTACAGACACTTCAGAGACATCATTAGAATTAAAAGTTTAATTGAGGTTGTAATCGATATGGCTTTAAAAAAGAAAAGGGTGGAATGGCGGAGAGTAGAAAGGAAAGGAATATGGAGAGAAAAGGTTGCTAAAGTCGCTTAAAAAATCTTGTTATAGCGTTTCTGTAACATTTTTGCATGTACTAGTGGATTTTTAACTCTTTAATCAGTTCTTTAGATGTTACTCTCACAGCCTCTTCACAACTATATTTTGGGCGCCAACCAAGAGACTTAATTTTGCTTATGTCTAGAAGCATATTCTTCACGTCGCCTTTCCATCCTCTACCTCCGTCAACCCCGCCAGTATATTTTATCTTGACATTTTTCAGTCCCATCTCTTCAATAACTATTCTGGCTATATCTCTCACCTCTATTTGACCTTCCGAACCCACATTTAAAACCTCAACCTGCTCCCTAAACCTATCAAACCCTAAAGTTAAGGCTTCAATACAGTCATCTATGTATAGGTAGGATTTATTCTGCCTCCCGTCTCCAAGCACCTCCAGTTCAGTAGGGTTCCTCACTAACTTCTGAATAAAGTCGTAGATCACGCCATGTGTACTTCTTGGTCCTACAATGTTTGCTAAGCGAAATATGACGGCTTCAAATCCGTAAGTGTAAGCATAAGCAGAGATTAATGCTTCACATGCCAGTTTAGATGCTCCGTAGGTAGATATTGGCTTTAGAGGCGCATAATCTTCGGGAGTCGGCATCGTGGAGGCTTCACCATAAACTGTAGAGGTTGATGTGAACGCTAACGCCTTAACTTTTCCTACTTTTCTCATCGCCTCTAAAAGATTGAATGTTGCTGTGATGTTCTGTTCGAAATGAATTGTAGGATTAACTGAGCCTACCCTAACTTCGGGATTAGCTGCTAAATGATAAATTACATCACAATTCTTCACAGCTTCAACAGCATCCTCAAAATTTAGAAGATCTCCCTTCATGAACTTTACGTAGCCCTTCTTCAAAGCTGATTCGATGTTCTTTAGGCTTCCACTGCTAAGGTTATCTATTACATATACTTCAAAGCCCTTCATGATCAATTTGTTTGTTAAGTGGCTTCCGATGAAACCTGCACCACCAGTTACTAAAAGGCTCTCCAAGGATGGGCGCCTCACCTTCACGATTTATCCATTTTCACTCAGAGAAAACTTCTACTATCACCTATCTAACGTTATCTCTACACCTCATATTTAAGAGTCCCTCTAAATAAGGAGGGAGTAAGTCATGAATGACGACGCAAGAAGGAGAATTATTGTGCCTATTATATCCATCAATATATCCAGTGAGGGTCCAGCGGTATCCTTAAATGGATCACCCACAGTGTCTCCGACAACCGTTGCGGCATGAATAGATGTCCCCTTCCCGCCCATATGGCCTGCTTCAATGAATTTTTTAGCGTTGTCCCATGCAGTGCCGGAATGTGCTAAAAGTAAAGCAAGTGGTAACCCGCTCACTATGGTGCCTATAAATAGGCCTGCAGCTGCTTCTGCTCCTAAAACAAACCCTATTATTATTGGCACTATTATTGAGAGGAGGCCTGGAACCACTAATCCTTTCAATGCGGAGCTAGTGCTTATATCCACACATCTGGCGTAGTCGGGTTTGGCTTTTCCCTCCTTTAATCCAGGAATATCTCTAAACTGTCTTCGTACTTCCTCGATCATTCTGAACGCTGCCTTCCCGACAGCCCTGATCAGGAGAGAGCAGAAAACGAAGGATAAAGTTCCACCTATTAGAACTCCAGTGATTACTGAGGGTTGAGCAATATCTATTTTGAAGAGTCCAGTTGCTTCCATATAGGCTGATAGAAGGGAGACTGCTGCAAAGGCTGCGGCGCCAATAGCGAAGCTTTTACAAACAGCCTTGGTGGTGTTTCCTAATGCATCAAGCTCATCCGTAACCTTCCTCACATCAGGATCTAGATTAGCCATCTCCACTATTCCGGACGCGTTATCTACTATAGGTCCATAGGAATCCATAGCCACGATTACTGCTGTGATCGAGAGGAAACCTATCGCTGCCATAGCGATGCCGTATAGACCTGCAAAGAAGTAAGCTGAAAGAATAGCTGCGCATATAACGATGACTGGGATGGCTGTGCTCTCCATTCCGACAGCTAAACCCATAAGTATGTTTGTTGCGGATCCGGTTTTTGAAGCCTCAGCTATGCTCTGTACAGGCGATTTATGAGATGAAGTGTAATGTTCAGTTATAACGGCAAACAATAGAATCGCGATTATCCCATTCAGGATTGCGTAAAACATATTTAAGCTTTTAAAGAGCATCCAGGAGAGGATTGCTGTACCTACAGTAACAATGATTCCGGCTGCGAAAAGCCCTCCAATAATTGCCGCCTTAGGATTCTGACTTTTAACCCTAACAAAGAACGTCGCTACTATCGATGCGAATATCCCGATTGCCGGAACGAGCAAAGGATAAATCACTCCTGCCCTTCCAAAAGTTATGAAGCCTATAACCATAGCGGAAATTATGGTACATACATAAGACTCAAAAATATCTGCTCCCATCCCAGCAACATCACCTACATTGTCTCCTACCTGGTCAGCGATTACAGCTGGATTTCTCGGGTCGTCCTCAGGAATTCCGACCTCAACTTTGCCTACGAGGTCGGCACCCATATCCGCCGCTTTAGTATATATTCCTCCGCCTACCCTAGCGAATAGGGCTACTAAGGCTGTTCCGAAACCGAAACCGATTATCTCGTTGGGGTTTCCAGTTAACCAATAAAGAATTGATAGTCCGAGTAAACCGAAGCCCGTAA
>CAZHYI010000048.1:0-7309 GCA_964536595.1 uncultured Candidatus Bathyarchaeia archaeon | reverse complement strand
TTAAGAAAAGTAGCAAAAGAAAAATAATTTAATTTCTCCTTTTCATGAGGAAGGCCTCCGTAATTTAATGGTAAAGAATAACGGTAGGTTTTATGCTACGCTGGACTATGAAGATGCCATATTAAGTACAGATATTACTTTTATATGTGTTGGTACGCCGTCGAGCTCTAATGGCTCCATTAATCTTGAATATGTTAAGTCCGCTGCAAAGGAAATTGGTAATGTTCTTACTAGTAAGAATAACTTTCATATTGTGGTGGTTAAGAGTACTGTGATTCCTGGTGTTACGGAAGGCGTGGTTAAGCCTATTATTGAGGAGTCAGGTAAGAAGGCCTTTGAAGATTTCGGTTTAGCTACGAATCCAGAGTTTCTAAGGGAGGGGAGTGCTTTCCGCGACTTCTTTAACCCTGATAGAATAGTTATTGGTGTTAAAGATAATAGAACTAGGATGATTTTAGAGAAGTTATATTCTTCGTTCAGTTGTCCAAAGATTTTTACTGATATAAAGACTGCCGAGATGATTAAGTATATTTCTAATGCTTTTCTAGCTACTAAGATTAGTTTTGCTAATGAAATAGGGAATATATGTAAAAGGCTGAGTATAGATGTATATGCGGTTTTTAAGGGTGTAGGTTTGGATCATAGGATAAATTCTGCTTTCTTTAGGGCTGGAATTGGTTTTGGAGGAAGTTGTTTTCCCAAAGACGTTAAGGCACTAATTAGATTTGCTGAGGAGCTGGGCGAGGATCCGAGAATTTTGAGAGCTGTTATTGAGGTGAATGAGAAACAGCCCCTTAGAATGATAGAGTTGCTGAAGAAATATTTTACAAATTTAAAAGGGAAGAAGATTGGTGTATTAGGCTTGGCGTTTAAGCCTGGTACTGATGATGTTAGAGAGAGCAGAGCGATACCGATCGTTTCGGAACTACTGAACGAGGGTGCTATTGTTGTCGCTTATGATCCAAAGGCTATGGGAAACTTTAAGCGACTATTTCCGCAAATAGAGTACGCTGGGTCTGGTGATAAAGTAGTGAGGCGTTCTGATGCTATTTTGATAGTTACTGATTGGAAGGAATTTGAAGAACTGGATTATACGGGTAAAATAGTCATAGATGGTAGAAGATGTGAAAAGGCTATGAAGGAGGCTATGATCTATGAAGGGGTATGTTGGTGATATGCCGTGATGATTAAAAAAGCTGTGATTCCCGCGGCTGGGTATGGGACAAGGATGTTGCCGATAACTAGAGCTCAGCCTAAGGAGATGGTGCCAGTAGTTCATAAGCCCGTCATCCAATACGTAGTTGAGGAGGCATACTATTCTGGAATAAGAGAGATACTAATTATTACTGGTAAGCATAAAAGGGCTATTGAAGACCATTTCGATAGGAGTAGTTTGCCAATAAAAGACAAGTATTCTGAGGAATTGGAGAGAATTTTAGATGATATTAACATATTCTTCGTAAGGCAAAGGAAGCCTAGAGGGCTAGGTGATGCTGTAAAATATGCTGAATCTTTCATAGGCGGTGAACCCTTTGCCTTATTACTAGGAGATACAATAACGATACCCCCATGTATTAGGAATTTAATCGATATTTACAGGAAATACAAAACTTCAATTATTGCGGTTGAGGAAGTTCCAAGAGATAGGATAAGCCTTTATGGAATAATAGCTTGCAAAAGAATAAATGATGAAGTATGTTTGATAGATGACCTCGTAGAGAAACCCAATATTGAAGAAGCGCCTTCTAATCTAGCCATTCTTGGCAGATATATTCTCACTTCAGAAATATTTGAGTGCATTAAGCAGACTAAGCCTAGTAGGGGTGGCGAAATACAGCTTACCGACGCATTAAAGCTTCTTAGCGAAAAAGAGTGTATGTATGCCTACTTGTTTAAGGGTTCAAGATACGATATAGGTAACAAGCTTGATTGGCTCAAAGCTAACATAGAGATGGCTCTACAAGATGAAAAATTGGGTAAAGATTTAAGACGTTTTATTGAATCGCTAATTTTAAGGAACTGTGAGGTTATTTAATGGTGGACAGAGAGATAATTAAGAAAGACTTGAATTTAATAATTAAAAACCTAAAAGACGTAACATTTGAGAACTTAACCGTCCTAGTAACTGGTGGAGCTGGCTTTTTAGGTTCATGGATTTGTGATGTGCTTATTAGGAAAGGTGTTAGGATACTTTGTGTTGATAATCTGTCAAGCGGCTTAGTGAGTAACATTTCACATTTAATAGGGACGGCTAATTTCATATTCATAAAGCATGATATTTCCAACCCATTAAATTTAGATGCGAAAAAAATTAGCATTATACTGCATTTAGCTTCAAGAGCTTCACCATTAGAGTTTAATAAATATCCTATCGAGATAATAAGGGCAAATACTTTAGGTACTATGAATATGCTGGAAATTGCTCGGAGATCTGATGCTAGATTATTATTTGCTTCAACAAGTGAGGTTTATGGTAACCCCGAAGTTGTCCCAACACCGGAAACATACAACGGTAATGTAAACCCTATAGGTGTAAGAAGTTGCTACGATGAATCCAAGAGATGTGGAGAAGCCCTATGCATGGCATATTTAAGGCAGTACGGCTTAGATATAAGAATAGCAAGAATATTTAACACCTATGGCCCTAGAATGAGAGCTGACGGAGTATACGGTAGAGTAATTCCTAGATTTATTTATCAGGCATTAACAAATAAACCTATCACCATATTTGGAGACGGAAAGCAAACACGGTCATTCTGCTATGTAACAGACCAGGTAGAAGGATTATTGAAGTTAGCATGGTTCAATAACTGTAGAGGTGAAATTATAAACATAGGTAATGAAGAAGAAATATCAATACTTGAACTAGCTAAAATGATAAAGAAGCTTACAAACTCCCGCTCAGAGATAGTTTTTCATCCTCCAATGTCTGATGATCCAAGAAGAAGATGTCCAGATATAACAAAAGCGAAGAAACTACTAAAATGGGAACCTAAAGTTAAACTGGAAGAAGGTTTGAAAAGAGTAATAAAATGTTTCAAAAGGTTAGTGAAAGATGAAGTTATACTTCCTTAGAATTCTTAATTTCTATATACAATATAATAATAATTATTTGGTATTCCTAACATCATTATATTTAACATTTAACTTTAATTTTACAGTAAAGTTTTAATTATGACTTCTAATTAGTCTATGCTGTGGTAAAAGTTTCAGTTATTATCCCTACCTATAATCGGGGTTATATAATTAGGAGAGCTCTTCAAAGCGTATATAATCAGACTTGGAAGGATTTTGAAATTATCGTGGTAGATGATGGTTCTACTGATAATACTAGGGTAATATTAGAAGAAGAATGCTTAAAGCATCCTAATGTGAAATATATTAGACATGAAGTAAATAAAGGTGTTTCTGCTGCTAGGAATACTGGTATTTTGCATAGTAAGGGCGAGTACATTGCTTTTCTCGATTCTGATGACAGATGGTTTCCTACAAAACTTCGTGAACAACTGCGTGTTTTCCAATTCGATAGGGAAGAAATAGGTCTTGTTTATACTGGATATAAATGGTATGAACCAAATGGAAATGTGATAGATGTAATTCCTAAATATGGAGGTTATGTATTTAACAAGTTACTCAGCAACAATTTTATCGCTTGTTCTTCCGTTATCGTACCTAGAAAAGTACTTGATGTAGTAGGTTTATTTGATAAGCATCTAATAACTAACCAAGATTATGATATGTGGTTAAGAATAGCCAGAGAATATCTCGTTAAATTTGTTCCTAAACCATTGGTGGAAATTCATGCATATGGAAGCGATAGGATTAGTGCTAACTACAATAATAAAGCTAGTTCTTGCTATAATTTATATCTTAAGTATAAACATAAAATTAAAATGTTGAAGTTAGAACATAAGTACTTTTTCTCCATAGGTAGAAATTTAATTCAGGGTGGAAACATTAAAATTGGAAGATACTTTTTACTAAAAGCATTTCTTAGTGGAAAAGATGTAAAGTACGCCAAGTGCCTGCTTATTAGTTTTTTAAATGATTCACAACTTTGCGTGTTGCTATCTGTTTATAGAAAATTAAGGCGGCTCATTAGGTTTTAGGGATTGTTATCGGGGCCTAAAGTCTCTATTTAAATGATTGTAGTTTTAAATCAACTAAGAGTTAGATATGCTTGGCTCTTTACATTGAAATCTCAAGAGTAATGGCTAATATTTTAAGTGTAAATTTCTAAATTGATTCGCGCTTTGAAGTAGGCACCATAAACTGTTAGCAGATAACAGTGAAGTTGAAATGTGATTTAGAAGATAAAACTTCTTTTTGTTGCAATCATATACACTTGCGGCAAGTCTCCTGAGGAGAGAATTAAAATTCCTGTGGTTAGCTCGAAGAAGGGAGATCCTTTTTCATTGTGATATAAATTTTCATGGGTTGGAGAAAAAAGGTTGATACTCTAGCCATCAACTGTTCTTGAAAATCTCCTCATTTATCCTTCAATCTCCTTACTGATGAAATCTTGGATCATTTTGCATACTCTGTGAAGCGTAAATCTAAAAACTTGGTATACCTGTAAGAACTATATGGGTAGATAAATAAATTAGTTTTTAGAAATTCTGAAAATCCCTAATAGAATGCATACTTAACGAATTGAATAGAAAAAGCGAGTGAACGGAATATTAAGTAGTTCAAATTTTTATAGTATCTTTTTGAAGACGAAATCCAGGTTTAATTCTGAGTTTGCTTGATCGCTACATAATAATTTTCATTCTATAATATTTATTCTATGTTCATTTTAGCAAAAATTTTATAGAAGTTGCATATGCAAATATTAGAGAGAATTGATTAATTGCTTGAATGGAAGAGAGGTAGTCTCACATATGAACGTTTTGTTGGTAAACTCTACCTTCGGTGGTGTGAGTGGTTCAGGTCAACATGTCAAAATGCTTGTTGAGGAATTAAGTGGAAAAGTAAACTTCAAGATATGGAGCGTCAAAACAGTCGGTTACTTAGACTTCCCTAAACTCCGTTCACTTTCATTTTACACTTTATGTAAAGTTAGAAAAATACCTCGTGATGCTGATATAATTCATGTCCATAATCCTAAGTTTGCGGGACTTTTCCGAAATGATTTTAGGTGTCTGTTGACTATCCATGGCGATTACAGAGCTGAATTAAAAATCGAGTACGGCTTATTTGCTTTACCTATAGTCGCATATATAGATTCGCAAATAAAAAAGGCTGACTTAATCACTACCGTTTCTCCTCTATGGGCAAAGGCTAATAACTGGCTTTGGGTGCCGAATATGATCAAACTTGCTGAACTAAGGAAAATTCAGCCTCATCCAGATGGTGGTTACTTGCTTTGGGTTGGCCGTGATGATCCGATAAAGGATTATCCTTTTTTCAGGAGAATAGCTGAGCTTGTCTACAAATATCATGGAATAAAATCTATTGCTTTGGGTGTTCTTAGAGAAAATACTGAATTCTTAAGACATATGGTCTACCTAGAGAAGAAGTTGTGGCTAGAATGAAATCAGCTTTAGCACTTGTAATAACTTCAAAACATGAAGGTTTTCCAACAATTTTATTAGAGGCATGGGCTTCAAAACTACCTGTTATAGCTAGAGATATATTACCTCTCAAAGTATTGGCGAAGTTATATCCAGGTTCCATTGCTCTATTTAAGAACGTTAAAGAAGCTGTAAAGCTTCTAGAAGTACTAGACAGAGAGAAGCTTTCAAATACTGGTGAAAAAGCTGTTAAGGATTTCGACGCAAAAGTGATAACTAAAAAATACTATGAACTCTACAAAAAACTTACAAAATAATTTTTATGTTGGAGGCTTAAAAATCTTGACATATTCTTACTTTAAACAATACAAAATTTCAAAAGTTGATGTTTTAATAGTTACTTTTAATAGTGCTCGAACTTTGAGGACATGTCTTAACCTAGTGAGAAAAGTTGTACCTGTTAATCGGCTTTTAATAGGGGATGGGGGCTCAACTGATAAAACTTTAGAAATAGCTAACAACTACGGAGCGGAAGTGTATTCTTTTACAGGAGAAAATAACAAAATTGGACGAATTAGATATAAATTAGCTGAGCTTGCTGAAACAGAATGGTTACTATATGTAGATAGGTGATGTTTATCTTTATCCTCATTTTTGGTCGAAAGTGTCGAAGTTCGCAGTTGAAGGTGTTGGTATGGTGATGGCGGCACAAGATGGACATTCTTCCTGTCTTCGGAAGTACTTTGATTGGAGGATTCGGAGGTTTGGCTTTGTAACGTTTTCAAACACCTTGGTTCCGAGACATGTTATTTTAAAAGTAAAACAGCTTCTAAATGTACATGTAGGTGAAGATACACTTTATGCAATGCATATACATAAAATGGGGATGAAAAATCGTGAGAATATATGAAAAACTATCCTTCCACGATAAACCTCTTTCGGAAGTAAATATGGCTTTCAGAAGATGGGGTATGGACCTCAGTAAAAGAGGTGATATTGTAGATTTAATTAAAACTATCGGAAGACATCTTCGAAATACTTTTTGGTATATCATTGATGAAAAAACAGTAGAAGGTGTTCCTCTTCTCTTCTTTCAATGCTTTGAATTATGGATGGGCTTCATAAGCGCGTGACTCGAGAAAGTTAAGCATACGTACATGTTAATTCTCTTTTCTTGTTCAATTAAATTAATTTTCAAGATTATGTTGAACAGATTAATGAACATTATGCCATCTTAACGGCCCTCTTTCTTTTATATCTTTATAATAAAGATGTTTGGAATTGACTTTCTATGGTTTATGGTTTTTATTTAACTAGTGGATGGTTCAACTTTTCTATAAGTCTATTCAGTTCTCTCTTACTAATTTCTCTCCACTCATATCTGTTATGGTAATGTTAAATTTCAGAGATAAATTTATTCGATTCGCCAATTTAATCATTAAAACTTTAAACAAACTTGAATTTGCAGTGGAGAATGAAAATTATCTAAATGTAACTATATAATGAAAGGGAATCGTAATGAATGGAGGAATAGTGAGATAAAGGTTGCCCATATTTAATTGCATAAGATCTATTCTGGAGTTGCCATATGAAGATTCTCTTTGAAGCTTAACACATTCTAAGCGTCGAGGCTATTAATATTTATCAACAAAAATTCCACTTCGACATCCATTAAGCGTTTAGCTCATCTACATCCTTATATGGAGGGGTGATTTCAACTCATTTTTATTTTGAATCGGTATCTCTCAATCGATATGTTCAGTTTCTGCAGCATCTTATGCTGCTCATATATC
>CAZHYI010000047.1:0-7464 GCA_964536595.1 uncultured Candidatus Bathyarchaeia archaeon | reverse complement strand
TTAAGAACTGTAAAAACTGAAAATTCCATCTTGAAACTCAAGAATAAGTCTTAAATGCTTTCATTCCACACTTTTTGGAATTCCTCTTCATATAGGCTGGCTACTTCAACGCTCTTTATAACTATTAGATTCTCATCATTCCTGTTTTCAGCGTTCGCTGACCAATTGAAGCTTCCAGTCAAAACGATAGCTTCATCAACAATCATTATTTTGTTATGCATTAAATTGGAGTTTGTGTCGTTACGAACCTCTATTCCTGCAGCTTTAAGTTTCTGATACTCACTATACTTCGTTATTTGCTGCTCCTCAAAGACTACTTTAACTTCAACCCCTCGGTTATACGCCTCTATCAACTCATCGCTTATGGAATCTAAAGTGAAACTGTAGATTAAGATGTGAATAGAAGAGTTAGCATGCTCTATCCAGTACTTCACAGCCTCAGCGCATCCACCCTTAGGGGAGAAGTAGACACCTAAAATTTGAAGGTCAAGTTGACTTTTGAGTTTCTCGACTTCACCCTTAAAGTACGTGATGTTACCTTCAAGCCATATTTGAAGCTGGGCGTTCTCCTTCTCCAATGACTGAAGCAAACTTAAGTTTCCATTCAGCCATGACTGAAGTTTAGATATTTCACTCTCCATACTGCTGATTCTTTCCGTATTGGCGGTGACTCCCGACTCGTAACCGATGAATAAGCCAGTGAGAAACGTGATGATGAAAACTGAAAATAAAACTAATTTGGATTTCCTCATTTAGCTTCACCTCTATTCTTATTTATCTTTCCTCTTTTCATTTTAAGATAGTGCCTTGTTAAGCAGCTACGCTATAATAAAGGATCAGCGATAACTGTGAGTAAATAAACGCTTCAGTACTGAAGCGTAAAAATAGCTTTTTTGCTAAAGGGTGTAAGGTAAAAAGGGGTATTTTAGACTTTTAGTCCTATCTTTTCAAGTAGAGGCGTAACCTTTACCTTATGGGTCTCCAATGCGATTTCCTTAGGATCGATCCCTAACGCTAGGCTCAGCAGCTCTGAATAGTGAAGCACAGCCAAGGAGTACGTCTCATTGTATTTTCTAGCCATCTGAAGTTGACCTATATCTAAAGCTATGTAGCAGAATGGACATACGGTCACTATGCAGTCAGCTCCAGCCTTAGAAGCATTGAGAACCTTGTCTCTACCCAGATCTAAAGCTAAATCATCATTATAGCCCCTAAGGAGGCCACCGCAACATTTGAGTTTATCCATGTACTCTATGCTCTCCGCTCCTAAAGCCTCTATGAGGTCATCCAGCACTCTGGGACTCTCTGCATTGTCGAATTTGAGGAATTTGCTGGGTCTAAGGAGGTGGCAGCCGTAGAAAGCTGCGGCTTTAATCTCTCTCAGAGGATGCACAACACTGCTCTTTATTGTCTCAATGCCTACCTCGTCATGTAGTATTTGGAGGTAATGTTTAACCTCAATTTTGCCTTTAAACTCTCTACCTATCTTGCTGAGAATCTTATTCACATTCTCTTTGAGTTTCTCATCCTCCTTTAGTACTGCATTGGTTTTCGCTAGTGCTTGGAAGCAACCGCTACAGAGAGTAACCATATCCATCTCTGCCTCTTCAGCTAGACTTATGTTGTAGGCTGAGATGGCTAGGCTTGAATCTAAAGCTACAGACTCAAGTGGTGGAGGAGCGCAGCAACTGAAACCTTCAAGATCCACCAGTTCAACGCCCAGTTTAGCTAGAGCCTTTCTCGCTGATAGTTCATAGTTGGGTTGCCGGGCAGGAATAGTGCAGCCGAGGAAGAGGGCGTAACCCATCACTTCTTCACCTCCAAACTCTTTACGATCTCACCAAACGTTGTCTCATTCAATATCCCCCTAATAGCTTCCAGATTAGTCTTTTTCAGCGGCGGAAGACCATAAGCCTCCCTCTTCTTCAAAGTGAAGCTTGTCACCTTCACCAGTTTACCCTCATTATACATTGCTGATATAAACTCACTATAGATTCTGGGGACATGTCCCTCCCTAATAGCGATGTTTCTTAAGGCATATATCACCTCAGCTATCTCAACTCCCTGTGGACATCTCTCTTGACAATTGAAGCATGAACTGCAGAGCCATATTTCATCACTAGGAATCAACTTATCCTTGTATCCCCTAATAGATCTGAGAATAATTCTTCTAGGATTGAACTGACCAATCTTTCTTGAGATTGGGCAGCTTCCAGTGCAGGTTCCACATTGGTAACAGTGACTTAGGGTTTCTCCACCTAGATGACTTTTAATCTCCTTAGAGAAGTTCACTGAGGTTTCAACCATCCCACTTCATCTCCACTTTACCATTCATAATTTTTACTCGGTTATTTTAATAATTTCTTTTAGAGACCCAAGATTTTTAGCTCTCTCAACCATCATTTTCGCTGCCTCTACGAATCGGTTCCCCTCTATATAAGTCATATGGAACATCTCCACCCTCTCCGGCTCTATTCCATAGGCCTCAAGAAGCTTTTTAGTCATATAAACTTTCTGAGAAGCCTTTAAACTACCCATTTCATAGTGGCACCCATCAAGTTTACAACCGATCACCATGACGGCGTCAGCTCCTGCATTGAGAGCCTCGAATATGTGATTTATCTTCACTATACCTGCACAGGGAACCTCCATAACCCTGACGTTCGGTGGATACTCCATCATAGCCATCCCTGAAGAATCAATAGAACAGAAACCACACTCTGCACAGCTGATAGCTAGCACAACGGGTTCTGAAGAGTCGAACTTAGTGGATAGCGCCCTAATCTGTGCAAGTATCTGCTCCTCCGTTAGGTTCTTCAGTTCAATAGCTCCTAGCGGGCAAGTCCCAACGCAGAGTCCACATCCCTCACACTTAACCTCTGATACTTGTGCAACTACATGTCCATCCTCCTTCTCAACCGTAGTTATTGCTCCGTATGGACAGACGACTGGGCAGAATTCACAGTCTCCACATAGAGCATCATTAATTACAGCTATCTTCAGCTCCTTACTGAATTCACCCTTCATCATGAACTTAGCTGCTTTAATAGCTGCTGAGTGGGCATGAAGCGAGGTTGTCGGTACATCCTTCGGGGATTCAGCTCCACCGCAAATATATATTCCCTTAAGCTTAGTCTCTGTCGGTCTAAGCTTCGGATTGTACTCCTTAAAGAACCCATCTTCATCTACTTCAATGCCTAATATATCTGCAAGTTCTTGAGTTCCACTTGAGGGTACAAATGCTGTTGATAGAACAACCAAGTCAGCGTCCAGATTTATAACCTCTCCTGAGAGAACATCCTCAACAATCACTAGTAGCTTATCTGATTCAGGGTCACGAATAACTTCTGTAGGTCTTCCCTTAAAGAACTTAACGCCTAAATCTCTAGACCTCTCATAATAATCTTCATACATCCTTCCAGTAGTTCTTATATCCATATAGCACACATCAATATCAGCTTCAGGATCGATCTCCTTTATCATATTTGCATGCTTCAAAGCTATCATGCAGCATATGCCTGAACAGTAACTGTTATATCTCCTATCTCTTGAACCGACACATTGAATCATAACTATTTTACGTGCCTTCTCACCGTTGGATGGTCTTATCGGGAAGCCTCCTGTAGGTCCGAAGGGATCAAGCATTCTAGCTAACTCAGACTGGGTTATGACATCCTTATACTCTCCATAATGATACTCCTTGATGATTTCGGGGTTGAACTCCTCAAAACCAGTAGCTACAATTATACTTCCAACCTGAAGCTTAATCTCTTCCCCTTCCTGATCAAGATCTATAGCGTTTGTGGGGCATACATCAACACATTTAGCGCAGTCATGGAACTTACATGCCGCCTCATCTATCGCGTAGACAGGCGGGTATTGATTCAACGAATTTATGTAGATCGCCTTTCTTTTGCTAAGATTTTCGTTATAGGGATCTGGAACCTCAACTGGACAAACCTTCGAGCATTCTCCACACTGGATACATTTCGCTTCATCAACGTATCGAGGCTTCTTCTCTATAGTAACAGTATAGTTACCCGGCTCTCCCTCAACCTTAACGACTTTAGAGTTCGTCAGTATATCTATTTCAGGTATCTCACCGAATCCCGACCTATATAGGCACTTTCTAGACGTCTTACTAACACCCTTAAGTTCACAGGTTGATGACTGAACACATAGGGCGCAGTCATCTGTCGGGAAGAACCTCACCATTCTAGACGCTAATCCACCTATGAAAGGCTCTTTCTCCACCAAATGAACCTTGAACCCCATATCCGACAGGTCTATGGCTGCATTGATACCAGCTAATCCACCACCGATAATTAAGGCCTCCTTCTTAACAGGGAAGGAAGCAACCTCTATAGGTTCAGCAAGCTTCACACGCTCAATAGCAGCTAAAAGCATAGCCTTAGCCTTCTCTGTAGCCTTCTCCGGCCATCTCCTATGCGGCCAGGCACACCGCTCTCTCAGATCCACCACTTCAACAAGGTATGGATTGACGCCGCCGCCTTTAAGGAGGTTCGCAATCTTTATTTCAGCGATCTTCACTGGAGATGCGGTCACTACTGCCCGATCGATCCCTCCCTCCTTGAAGGCCTTTAAGATCCTCTCTGCTTCTTCGCCTTCACAGAAATTATCGCCTATCTCAACAAGTGATACGCCACCAATGCCTTTTAGAAATTCCTTAAGCTCATTAAAGTCTATTATTTGAGATACTTGTCCCTTATAGTCTGACAGGAACACTCCAACTTTTAATTCAGACATTCACCATTCACCTACTCAAACTCTTAATCAATCTCCTCCTATGATCATAAATATTCACCTTCATTGGCATCTGGCCGAATGCGAAGTGCGTTGCACATGCAAAGCAGGGATCGTAAGCTCTGAAGGCCATCTCTATCATATTCAAGATTCCATCACTAACCTCATAGTTATGGATTAAGCCTTTAGCCGCATCCCTTATGGAGATGCATATGGCTGGAGCATTATGGGTTGTCGCCACTATTAGATTAACCTTCTTAGCCAAAGCGTTCTCATCTAGAATGTAATGATGAATCAATGTTCCTCTCGCAGCCTCCACGATGCCGACTCCCTCACCAGGCTTTCCAGGCTTATTCCTAATATCCCTACCCAAAATCCTATCATCCGTCACCAATTCCAGCGCCCTTTCACTGGCATATAACACCTCGATCAGTCTAGCCCAATGGAAGGCAAGCGTCGAGTGGACAGGTTTACCTCCTAAAGTGTCATACATCTTCTCATATTCTTCCTGAGCTAGAGGCGTAGCCATCCCATCAGCAGCATTCAACCTGCCGAGCGGCCCAACCCTGTATATTCCGCTGTCAACTCCACCTCTAAGTCCCTTCCAACCAATCTTCTTGAGGTAGGGCAGCTTCACGTAGGTCCAAGGTTCAACATGCTCCTCGATCACATCAAGATACTCGTTAGGCTTGAACTTTACAAACTCCTTCCCATCGGGATCGACGACTCTCACATCGCCATCATAGAAGTTCACCTTATTATTCTTATCCACCAGTCCCATGTAGTACGTTTCTAATGTATAGGCGTCGCTCTTAATCAGATTCACGTAATCCACATTCTTCAGAACTATCTTCTCGAAAAGCTCCAGAGAGAACTTAGCAAACTCAACAGAGCTCTTAACCATATCCTCAATCTCCTGCCTCTCATCCTCAGTCAAAAATTTCGATATGCCGCCCGGAAGCCCACTCACTGGATGGGTTGGTTTGCCGCCTAAAATTCCTGTGATCTTCTGCCCGTAAGCCCTATGCTTAATAACTTCCTTCCCGATCTCCAAGCCAACCTTCTTTATTACGCCAAGAATATTTCTCTCAGCAGCTGGTGCTTCAGGCCCCACAACGAAGTCTGGTCCACCGAGGAAGTAGAAGTGAAGTATATGATCATAGATGAAGTAACCGCAATACATGAGTTCTCTAAGCATCTTAGCTGTCTCCGTAGGCTCCACATTAAAGGCAGCGTCTAAAGCCTTAGTTGAGGCCATATGATGAGCTACTGGACATACACCGCATATTCTAGGCGTAATTATCGGGAGGTCTTCAGCTCTCCTTCCCTCACAGAACTTCTCGAAGCCCCTCAACTCAGGAATCTGTAGGTAGGCATTCTCCACATCGCCCTTCTCATTCAGAAAGATCTCTATTTTTCCATGGCCTTCAAGCCTAGTTATAGGTTCAATCTCAATTCTTTTCATTTCTTCATCAACCTCCTCCTGAACGTCGATATGGCAAGTGAATACTTGTAGAATGTTCCTATCGGGTCAACTAACTGATCAAGAATCTTCTTATCGCCAATTATTGACGAGAGCGCATTAAGCATAGCGGCTCCCTGATCAGTAATATTTGGGCCAGGCCCGTCACACCCCGTACAGGGTATGTTTACCTTTGGGCATAGAGCTCCACATCCCGCCCTCGTAGCTGGACCCATACATACCACCCCTTGATCCCAGAAGCAAGTCTCCATATCATCATCGATCTCGTATATTCTCCGTATTTCAGAGATCTTTCTATCCTTCTTAACTCTTGGACACTCATCACACACCGATTTTTCAGGTAGGAATGAGGAGCCCTTAGGAGGCAGATTGCCTGTCAATATCGCTGTAAATGCCTTCAGTATGACTGGTACTGGTGGTGGACAACCAGAAATGTAATAGTCGACATCCACAACTTGATTTAGCGTTTTAACCGTATCATAGAACTCTGGCAGTGTCAATTTACCCTCCTTAACTTCAACCTCTGTTTTTGGTACCGTTCCCTCTGGATTCTTTGTGGATGGAGTTTCCAGATACGCTCTCTTGAAGACGCTATCTCTATCCCAAAGGTTTGCTAGTCCAATAACGCATCCATCATTAGCGCATGACCCGAAGGCTATCAGAATCTTCGATTTCTTCCTCAGTAGTTTAGCCATATGTTCATTCTCGGAGGTTCGTATAGCTCCATTAAAGAAGCAGACATCGATGCTCTTGTCAGGCATGGCTTCAACATCCTTGTATTTAGTATCGATTGCTACTGGCCAGAAGACTATGTCCGCCTTCTCGACAACATCAAGAATCTTCTCATTAACGTCAAGCACTGCTATCTCGCATCCGCCACAGCTTGCAGCCCAATAAAATGCTAGTTTAAGCTTCTCCACGCTCTTTCCCTCTCTTTAGTTTAGAATCTCTACTTTGTTTTTTTCAAAGATAAAAATTTCTAATTTAAAAGGTGACGATTTTCGTCATAAAAATGATAAAAAATTTCTAACTTCACAATACGAGTTTTTATGGGAAGAAAGTTTCACTTAGAACTTACTACTCTAACTATAATGTTGGATATTTCCTCCGCTGCTCTCTCTAAATCTTCACTTAATCCCTCTCCGAAATCTGTCTCTTTTGGTTGGATGGCGAGTAACGCTACCTTAACATCTAAAGATTCAGTTAAGAAGTAGGAG
>CAZHYI010000046.1:6331-7500 GCA_964536595.1 uncultured Candidatus Bathyarchaeia archaeon | reverse complement strand
AGTATTAAGCTTCATAGGTAAGATTAGAGCCCTTAGGGGTATTCAGCAAGTTAAATATACTATGGTACCGTTAAGAGAGGAGACTGCTTTTTAGTTTTCCTTCTTAACAGTTTGGGAGAATATTAAAGGAAGGAAGATCTATAATTCGCCAGAATAGATTGTAGAGGGAGGCGTAGCAGTTTGGAAAGTTCATACTTGAGAAGGAAGGTTGAGAGTATAGAGGTTAAGGAAAAGAATATATCTCAACTCCTCTCTGAGATGGCTAGAACTGCCTATCAAGGCAGGAAGCTGGGTGAAGCAGCTGAGATTTGGGAGGAGATGTTGAGGGAAGAGGATTTAACGATCATTATGGGGTTAGCTGGCTCGATGAGTACCGCTGGACAATGGAAGATCATTAACTGGCTCATAGAGAAGCGGTTCATAGATGTTTTAGTCTCGACAGGAGCGAACATCTCGGAAGATATAGTTGATGCTGTAGGTTTCGGTTATTGGCAAGGCACTCCAGAGGTTGCTGATGAGGAGCTTCTTGAGGCTGATATAAATAGGTACTATGACGTTTACGGGAAGGAGTCTGATTACAGAAGGATGGAGGAGATGATTGCTGAGTTTTTACTGACCCTGAAAACAGACTATCCCTACTCCTCTATGGAGCTTCTCCACTTATTCGGTAAGTGGCTGAGCGCTAAAGGAATAAGATCTATAGTTGCAGTAGCCGCTGAAAAGGGCGTCCCAGTCTTCTGTCCAGCAATATCGGACAGTGCATATGGGGAAGCCTTCCTAATTGTAAAGAATAAGGGGCATAACATAGTGGTTGATCAGGTTAAGGATTTCTATCAATTCGTAAGTATAGGCGAGAGAGTGAAGGATATCGGCGTAATCTACATTGGCGGAGGCGTACCCAAAGATTATACGCAGCTTCTAGCTGTATCGCTTTCACCGAAGACTATGGATCAGAAGGTGCCTGAAAGAAGAGGTTTCCTCCGTAAGACAGTGAAGGAATATTACTATCCCCATAAGTACGCAATCCAAATCACAACCGACTCTCCACAGTGGGGTGGCTTATCTGGCTGCACATTAGAGGAGGCTATAAGTTGGGGAAAAATCTCCAGTGAAGGGAAAAGAGTGACCTGTTACTGTGATGCGACTATAGCGCTTCCCTTATTGACACA
>CAZHYI010000046.1:0-6231 GCA_964536595.1 uncultured Candidatus Bathyarchaeia archaeon | reverse complement strand
TAATTGTTGAGACTGAAGCTTACTATGGAAGCCGTGACCCAGCATCTAGAGCTCGAAGGAAAGGGAGACTTGCTGAAATAATGCTTGGTGAGCCCGGCAGAACCTTAATCTATATGGTTCATGGGAACTGGCTTCTGAATATTGTTACTTGCCCTTTAGGGGTGGCTGGAGCGGTTCTGATAAGGGCTATAGAGCCTCTTGAAGGCTTAGAACTCATGAGGAAGAATAGGGAGGGAGTGAAGGATCTTAAGAATCTCACGAATGGTCCCGGAAAATTGAGTAAAGCGCTGGATATTACGGGTGAATTGAATGGTATTCCCGTTTTCTGTAAGGAGAGTGAGATAGTGGTTTGTGAGGGAGAATCTATTAAATCAGCTGAGGTTGCTAGGAGTTTCAGGATAGGTGTCTCAAAAGATCTTGATACGCCCTTAAGGTTCTATATTAAAGGAAACATTTTCGTATCTAAAACTTAAAAGATAACAAAGGTATTCTTCACTCTGCTCTTGAGTGTTTATCTATTTTCTGCATTATTGAGGTTAAAGCTCCCGAGAGAACTATATTTTCTCCTAGAGGCGTAACTATAATTTTTGGGACTCTATTAATAGCGTATTTCCTCACTCGCTCCTTAATAGGCTCTAAGATGTATTCATAGTTATTCAGCATAATCGCCCCACCAACAGTTATTAGCTCAGGGTCATAAGCATTTATCACATTAGCAAAGCCTCTAGCGTTCAGCTCATTCATCTCATCCAGAATCCTCGAACAAACCTCATCATGCCTCTTCACACCTTCAAAAAATAATTCCGTAGTTATCTTCTCTAAATCGCCTCCACAAGCTCTATTCAGATAGCTTCTCTGAACAGCATCGTCACTAAACTCTCCGATTTTGTATCTAACGAAATCTGGAATATTCTTTCCAGAGCAGTAGGCCTCCCAATGCCCAACTCCCCCGCAATTACATAGAAGATTCATCACCGAATCGACTGTGAAGTGCCCCACCTCCGCCGCATTACCATCCTTACCCATCAAAAGATGATCATCCACGTATACTCCACCCCCGATTCCAGTGCTTAAGGTTATATACACCAAGTTTTTCACTCCCTTCCCAGCACCGAGGAACTTTTCTCCCATAACCGCTGCTGTACAGTCATTTAGGAATGAGACTGGCAAATTAAACTCGTCTTGGAGCGGCTTAACAACAGGTATATTCTTAACCTCCAAGTTTGGAGTGTTTAGTATTACCCCTCTCTCTGCATCTAGAGGTCCTATGGATCCTATCCCGATTCCTAACAGAGAAGCCTTACCAGAATAGAGATCTCTGAAGGAGTGAATAATCTCAATTAACTTGTTACTGACATCTTTACTGGAGTTTTGGGGTGTAGAGACCGTAACCTCCTTAATAAATTGTCCAGCACTATCTGAGAGTGCAACACGAATCTTGGTTGCACCTATATCTACCACCACAAAGTAACCCTTAGCCATAACAGATTCTTCTTTAAGTAAAGAAAAACTTTTAACTTTTTCAGTAACAACTAACCGTTTCTCTACAAACAGTCATTAACAACGCTAGGTTTCGATGTATGGCTTCATAATTTCCGGAATTTCCATCTCAGCACCACCAACAACCTTTATCTTCACATCAACCTTCCCTTCCTCTATAGTGACTATATTATAGGAGTTCTTGAAGAACCCCCTCAACTTTCTTGAAGCCACACTTCCAGCATGAACAATGGGTAACCCCTCAAGATTCCACATCCAGGGCCTGTGTCTATGTCCACACAGAACTAGGTGTACCTTCTCTGTAATCAGTGCCCTCAAAACATCCCCAGCATCATTCACTGTATTCCTCTCTATTCCAGTGTCAGGAACCGAGATTAAATGATGATGAAGCGTAACTATCTTGAAATGTTCCTTATAGTTCTCTAGCGTATCCCTAAGCCACAATATCTGCCTATACCCAATCTCCCCCTCATCTCTATCCGGCCTTGCTGAAGAGAGATAAACCACCACATAATCCATGATCTCCATCACTTCCGGTCTCGGGAAGAACCGGCTATAGAGAAGGTATCCTGTATGGCGGTAATCGTGGTTTCCGATTCCTACTATTCGTCTTTTACACTTCAACTTTTCAATCTTTTCCTTAACGAACTTGAATTCGGATAAGTAACCATTCTCTGTTAGGTCTCCAGCTATAACTATTAGGTCTGGAGATAACTCATTGATCTCATCTACCGCCTTCATGAAGACTTCCTCCTCAAAGTCTGGGCCGCAATGTATGTCGGATAGATGCACAATCAACATAGCTAATCACCTTCCATAGATCGGCTCATTAGGCCTAGGTAACCTCTCTTCTACTGGCGGGATTTCGGGTCCTCCCCTTTTCGGCTCTGAAAGGTAATAGTAAGCTGTGCTTGAATAGTCATTGCTCAGCGTGTTGGCGTGGCCATGCTCAATAGTAACCTTAATGCTCCTTCTGAAGCGTATAGGATCCTCAATGTAGTACCTATAGACGGTCTGTTTACCCTTCCACTTCCATTCTGTAGTTCCACTATAGAGAATTATCCCATGATATGGAGCGTTATACTCCTGTGTTGGGCAATAAGCGCAGTTAAACCAATCCTCAGTTCCAGTACCATGTATGGTTGGAGGCCATCGCTCACCATCAATGAATATCATGTCGTCACCTTCACCATACCAATCTTCAGGGTTACGCTGGAAACAGTCAATGTCAAGATGCGCTCCACAATATATACCGTTCCCTTCAGCCTCCAAAATCACATAGTTATGCTTTCCATCCCTATTGTAGTAGCGTGGATCTTCACGAACCTCCTCAATACTTATTCCTCTCTCAAATGCCCACCCCTTAGTGTCCGCTTCACGCCTCCACTGAACATGAAAGTAGGCTAAACCATCAACCTCCTCTTCAGAGTCATACTCCTCATAATCTATATAGAAGTAATGTCTGTACGATTCTTCACCTTGATTCTCAACCTCTATGATAGCATGCCTCTTGAAGGGCATAGGCCACCATGAATTGAAGCCTTTACCGTCCTGAGGGCTCATCTGAAGCGGTAGAGAGACAAAGTTCTTTCGGATGCCGTGTCCTAAACCAAAGAAATCTCCTATCGGGCACTCTACACTAGGTTCCCGAAGTCTCTCCCAGTACACTCTGAGAACTATTCTGCGGAGGTAATCCTCACTGGGTAGACCAAGGGTCATCCAGATATGCTTTATGCATGAAGGCCCATCTATCTCAGCTATAACCTTCTTCTCTCCAGCCTCAATAGTCCAATAATCCTCATTTCCGCCGCTTCTATCATAACTTGATACACGGCGACTTCTGTAATTTCTTAATTTAGGTAGGGAAGCCAAACTGGAGTAACCAATCATAGCTTCTCCCTTAAAGCAGTTCGTCCTCTCCAATGTATCTACCTAGAAATAATACTCCGTCTCCCGGTTTAACAACTGGGAAGGTGCGGAACCCCAAAACTACACAGTCAGAAGGAGCCTTGAAGATTCTCAGCTCATTCCCAAAAAGATCTGTTAGCAAGGCTAACTCCTGACCTTCAGTTACCTCCTCACCTAGCGAAACCAAGGGCTTCACGAAACCGCTTTTATCCGTAAATATGAGTCCATGATCGGTATCCGGTAGAGAAGTAACATACTTTATCTCTTCTGGAGGTTCAGGTTCACCCTCAAGCATGCCAACCTTCCTCATCACATTAATCACCCCCCTCGCGTACCTCTCAACCTCCTCTTCACAGCAACGTCCCTCACCATACGTTTCAGTTCCAATACAGATCTTACCGATCTTAGCAGCCTCCGTTGTTAAAGTGCCCGCGTGAGGCTCCGTTCTCCAAACATAATTTATGCCGAAAATTTTAGCCAGCTCAAGGCTTTCGCCACTCTTTTTAAAGCCTGAACGGTAACCGACAAGAGGCATCCAGCGTTGAATATTGCCTGCACTATGTAGATCTATCAGATAATCCGCCTTACGAGCGACATTCTCAAATAAGGTGTGGGCTATACGATCAGTGATTGAACCGTTAGGCTTTCCAGGGAAGACTCTAGCTAGATTCTTACCGTCTATAGGGTTACACCTCGTTCCAGCACTATAGGCTGGCGGATTAGCGGATGAGACTCCAATAAAAGTTCCCTTCAGTTCTCCAGGATCTAACTCCCTCCATACACGTATAACTGCCTGAACCCCCTCATACTCGTCACCGTGAACTCCCGCAACTACAGATAGTATAGGTCCCTCCCTTACTCCTTTAACTACTAGAACTGGTATTCTGATTTGTGAGCCATCAGGCATATCTAAGACTGGTAGGTAACCAGCCTCCTTTCCGCCAGCTTCAACTCTTATTGAACCTACAATAAGACTTTTCATAACTAAAAGATTCTATGGTTCTTAATTTAAAGCCTTAGGTTCCTTCAAGGAATAATTAAGCTTGAAGGAGTAAAAGTTATTGAGGCGGAAGCCTAACCATTGAAGAGTGTAAAGCCATAATGTATTGAAGCGTAATTAAGTGGTTAAGGAGATGGTAGATTGAAGTTTTTAGGTTATGAGAGAGTTGATGGGCAGGTAGGTGTTCGAAACTATTTGGCTGTGATACCCACAGTAGGCTGCGTCAATGAGTTAGCATCGAAGATAGCTGAAGAGGTTGGAGCTAAAGCTCTGCTGCATCATCAGGGCTGTATACATCTACCTATAGGCTTCAAGTATGTGACTAGAACCCTAATAGGCTTCGGAACAAACCCGAACGTTGCTGCGGTCTTAATAGTTAGCTTGGGGTGCGAAGGCGTCTCCTGCGATGAAGTCGTTGAAGGTATAGCTAAATCTGGCAAGCCTGTCGAGAAGGTCGCCTTGTACGATGAGGGAGGATTCAAGAATGCTTTAAGGAGAGGCGTTGAGTTGGCTAAAAAGATGATGCCTCAAGTATCTGAAGCTAAGAAAACGTCCTTCGATCTAAGTGAGCTTGTGGTTGGAGTTAAGTGCGGCTCTTCAGATGCGACCTCTGGAATAGCCTCCAATCCAGCAGTCGGAAGAGCCATGGACATGCTAGTTAAGGAGGGCGGCTCCGTCATATTTGGAGAGACAACTGAAATGATAGGTGCAGAGCACATACTAGCTAAGAGAGCCAGAAGCAGAGAGGTCGCCGATAAAATATTAAGGATGGTAAGATCAGTCGAGGAAGAAGTTAAACGATTCGGGATAGACTTGGTGGGTATGAACCCGACGCCTGGAAACATTAGGGGAGGCATAACAACCATAGAAGAGAAATCCCTAGGCGCTATAGTTAAGGGTGGAAGCACTACGATAGAGGATGTACTTGAATATGCTGAGAGGCCTAGAAAGCGAGGATTAAACTTGATGGATACCCCAGGGAGGGAGATAGAGTGTCTTTCAGGATTGGCTGCAGCGGGTTCCCAAATCATAATTTTCTCAACCGGTTTAGGTGCCCCTCAAGGTTTTCCGACTGTCCCCGTCATAAAAGTGTCAGGTAACCCTAGGACCTGTAGGCGATTGAAGGAACATATAGATGTGGATGTTAGCGGAATTCTAGAAGCTGGCATGAGCCTGGATGAAGCTGGAGAATCCATATTCAACTTCCTGATTGAAGTGGCTTCTGGAAGGAGGACAAAAAGTGAGATGTTAGGTTACGATAGAACAGTCGATATTTATGCTCCGGGAATAATTCTTTAGGTGATGTTCATGGCTAAAGCTCTAATACTCTCGGAAAAGGATAATGTTGCGGTTCTGCTGGAAGACGTTAAAGAGGGAGAAGAGATAGAGGCGAGGATGAATGAGTTCTCCAAGAAGGTTGTTTCTAGAGGAAATATACCTTTCGGGCATAAAGTAGCCTTAAGAACTATAGGAAAGGGTCAACCAATCATAAAATATGGGGAGGTCATAGGCGTAGCCATAAAGGAAATAAGTGAGGGGTCACATGTCCACGTTCACAATGTGGCATCAACCATAGGTAAGCGTAAACGAGTCGGCTCCACCAATTAATCTAAATTCTTTCTGTAAGTTAAATTCGCTGTAGCCCACACAACTTCTTCACTTAGGCTTATTCAGTCATGTTTCAATCCGGCGACGACCTATCGCCCTCAATTTATACATCTTTTCTGGAAAAGCCTTATACCCCTAAGCAGATCTATCCTCCTAACTTCAGGCCAATAAACATCTACGAAGCTAAGATATGTATTAGTGCTCTGCCAAAGTAG
>CAZHYI010000045.1:0-7534 GCA_964536595.1 uncultured Candidatus Bathyarchaeia archaeon | reverse complement strand
AACATTCACAACGTCAGGTTTAGTGTACCCTAAAGGGGTTGGGCCTCTACTACTCCAAGATGTTACCTCATCGGAGTATCCACCTGCAAACCCGAATATTGAATGAGTAATATTCATGGAGGTTGAAGCGCCGACACCTATTGGTAGAGCAGCGTAGCCCGGTGGCGTAGATGTTCCGTAACCAGCACCATAATTCCCAACTGCATGAACAATCACTGTTCCGGGATAGTCTGGATCTAGATAGCCGGGAATCATCAATGCATCCTCTAGCATACTAACGAGATCATACCAGGGTAACCCAATTAAGCTAGGAGCCCAAGATATGAACCCCCAACTGTTACTTATGATGTCAGCTTTATGCTTCCCAGTGTAGCTCCAAACACCGTATGTAAAGCCATAACTTGGATTATAACTCCAACCTTCAGTTTCCGGAATTAAATCGAAACCAGCGGCCCAAAGCTGTCCTTCAATAACATCCCAGACCCACCCAGCAACCACACTCATTATTTTGGAGTTTGGAGCGACTCCTGCCCCAAGATCATCCATGCTTCTTCCAGCTGCACAGCTAGCCGCGGATGTTCCGTGGCCGAGCCAGTCATTCACGAAGCATGTGTAGTTTCCGTATGGATCTACAGGTTTAAGCACTAAACCCCGATCCTCTATGTTAGGTGCAAGGAACCAAACATCAAGGAGGTAACCTAGAGACCCTGCTGAAAGATCATATATGCCATCTCCGGTGAAGTCTCTAGCAGCTATCGTCCAGCCATCCGGCTTGAGGGGGGACTCATCAGCAAAACTGAAGTCAGGAGGCCATGGAGCAGACCAGTAAGGCCATATTTCACCGGAGGAATCATAATAGATTAGCGGCACCCATGACCAATCAAAGGACATATCTACATACACGGTATCATAGATTTCTGACCCAGGAGATTTCACCACCAACACGGGGAATAAATCGAAGCCGTAAAGCCACTGGAACATTATGCCGAAATGTGCCTCTTCACCTTCAGAGAGTATCCCTGTAACATTCATATCAGAGAACCATGTTGTGCCGATCAGTGATGAAAGAGGAACAACTGTTGGATAAGAGAATATAGGGTATGGGAGATAAACGTATGGATCCAACCCGCTGGTAGGTATGAATACTCCTCCATCACTCGCATAGGCGGTTAAAGTGATGTTAGTGATCGCTAAACCCAAAGCGTCAGCGTCGAAGACTGCTGTGTTTCCCTCTATATCCCTCGCTACAGAATCCCAATAGGCAAAGCTAACTGCGCCATAATCAACGCCTGTATCCACTACAGCGATCGTTACTCCATCCCCTGTGATGTCATATTTTTCCCAAGCCTCCTCAGCTCGATTAACCTTAACAACATCCTTTAAGGTTAGTTCAGGATTAACTCTGAAGAGATCATCTGAAGCTCTAGATGTAACCTTGAATAATCTCCCCAATGAAGTTAGGTTTAATGGAGGTTGCAGTAAAGGAGCCTCAATTCGGGTGGGATACGGTATTTTCCTATCTTTAATTATAGCGATTACACCATCATTATTTGCTAGCTCAGCGATACGCTTTGAATCTATAACTCCGCCAATCAGATACATATTGCCAATGGAAGGAGTAGCACGACACGACAACATGTATTCAGCAACTTCCTTAATGGGAAGAGAGGTACTAGCAACAATTATAACTCTTGTAGAACCCGTAGAATTGGAAAGTTCAGGATCAATATATCTAAAGAATGATGGAAAAATTGGGTTTGAAATAGTTTTAAATGGGGTTATTGAATCTTCAGATTTATTGACTAGAACCCTACTTCCAGTTAAGACTGGATTTAGGGAAACTAATAATCCTACCAGCACTACAAGAAGACATATTTTACGGAAAACCTTACTCAATTACACATTCCCCACAGATCCATCATTGATTAAGACTATATCTTTCCCTCGAAAGGTTAAATTTAATGGTCTCTAATTGTACGACAGATTATTTAATTTTTATTTTATTTATTATTAAAAGTGGAGAATACACAGTATTAGACTGGAAAGTGGAGTGTTGAGGGCGAAATGGAGCTAGGTATGATCGGGCTTGGACGAATGGGAGCCAATATGGCTTTACGTCTTATACATGGCGGTCATAGAGTGGTGGGGTACGCCCGCCACGCTGAAACCGTTAATCGCATGGTGGAGAAAGGCATAGAAGGCGCCTATTCTCTAGAGGAGCTTGTGGAGAAACTTGATCCTCCAAGAATAATATGGTTGATGATTCCGGCGGGAAAACCAGTGGAGGAGACCATTCAGAAGTTGCTGCAGAAGCTGGAGCCCGGCGACATAATTATTGATGGTGGAAACTCCAATTATGAAGATACAATACGCCGCGCCGCCATGCTTAAGGAGAAGGGAATACATTTTGTGGATGTTGGAACGAGTGGTGGTGTCTGGGGACTCACTGAGGGTTACAGCATGATGGTGGGAGGGGAAAGAGAGATCGTGGAGTTTCTTCGCCCCCTCTTTGAGACTTTAGCTCCCGCCCCAGATAAGGGTTGGGGTTATGTGGGACCTAATGGTGCCGGGCACTTCGTGAAGATGGTTCATAACGGGATAGAATATGGAATTATGCAGTCTTATGCAGAGGGGTTCGCCATATTGAAAAGGAAGGAAGAGTTCAATCTTGACTTGCACCAGATAGCTGAGATCTGGCGTTACGGCAGTGTGATCAGATCTTGGCTGCTCGACTTGATAGCTCAAGCCCTAGCTGAAGATCAAGAATTAAAGGACGTAGCGCCTTATGTAGCGGATTCTGGGGAGGGGCGATGGAGTGTCTTTGAGGCTATCAAGTTGGATGTGGCGGCTCCAGTGATTACTTTGTCGCTTTTACGTCGGCTACGCTCTCGTGATGAGGAATCATTCTCAGACAAATTATTGGCTGTGATGAGGCGGATGTTCGGTGGGCACCCTGTCAAGAAAAAGACGGCATCTACGACATAATTAAAAGGTTATTTAGAGCTACCTTAATGATTCATCATATAGCGTCTTCGAGGCGTCATATAGCTTTCTGTATAGTTTAAATGCCTTTAGATATTTCCTATGATGCTCAAAGTTTGGTTCATGACGATCCGCAACCTTCACCATATTCTCAGCAGCCTCTTCTAAGTCCCTATAGACCCCTAGGCTTATGGCTGCCAGCATGGCTGCCCCAAGAGCCGATGTTTCATGAACATCCATGCGGAGAACGGTTTTCCCTAGTATATCTGCCTGTATTTGCCTCCAAAGGCGGGATCTAGCTCCACCCCCACCACACCTCACTTCCCTTATAGGTATCCCATTCTCCTCCAAAACAATCATTATCCATCTTAGTGTGTATACGACGCCTTCAAGAATCGCCCTAACAATATGCGCCTTACTATGCGTTAATGTTAAACCGAATATGGCGCCTTTAGCTTTTGAGTCATGGATCGGGAAACGTTCACCAGCAAAGAAAGGGAGAAGAAGTAAGCCTTCAGCGCCAGGCTCCACATTAACGGCATCCTCCAAAAGAACATCGTATGGATCTACACCTCGTTTTGAGGCTTCCTCAATTTCTAGCTGCCCAAAAGTATCTCTGAACCATCGAAGTATTATACCTGCATTGTTTATGGCGCCGCCTAAAAGCCAGTGACCCAGAGCTGCATAGTAACAGAAGAAGCGGGCTTCAGGATTCACATCGATGTATGGCTTGCTGGATAAGACCCTTAATGCGCCACTTGTACCTATATTCATTCCAGCTACTCCACGCTCTACGGCTCCAAGCCCAATGTTACTTAACGCAGCGTCGGATGCTCCTAATATTACGGGAGTGCCAGCCTTGAGAGATGTAAGTTTAGCTATATCTCTAGGCAGTTCCCCTATGATCTCAGTTTCGTCACGCAGAATCGGGAGTTTATCTTGATCTATACCAGCAATTTCAAGAAGCCTCTCATCCCACTCTAACCTGTGAATATCCATTAATTGAGTACCCGAAGCTAAGGAGCGATCTAGATAGGGCTCTCCGAAGATTCGATGAATCACATAATCTTTAGCTGAAAGGAGCTTGTAGCATCGACTGAACTTTTCCGGCATATTCTCTTTCATCCATAGAATCTTAACTAGGGGATAAAGGAAGAGTGGAGGACATCCAGTTCGGCTGTAAATCTCATATGGATTTATGATGTCACATAATCTTTCACTTTGATGAGCGGCTCTACGATCAAGCCATGTGATAATATCGGTGAGTAGTGATCCATCACGCCTCACCATACATACCCCATGCATTTGAGCACTGAAACTTATCGTTGCGATGTCTTCAGCTGGAACTTTAGATTTTTTAACGCATCCCCTCACTGATTCTAAGGTTGCTCTCCAAATCTCTTCAGGATTTTCCTCAGCTATCTCAGGTTTAGGCTGATAGATCTTTAATTCTTGAAGTGACTGCGCAATCACATCACCATTCTCATTGAATAGTAGGGAATGCACATTAGATGTACCCAGATCTACCCCCAAGAAGAGCGGATACCTTGCCATCTTGAAGCCCCAACCATTAAACAAACTGATTCTTAAAGATTAAAAATTATTTGAATTAAGCGTTTTACGTCACTCCTTAATAGAAGCGCATAGAGTGTATTCAGTAAAATTCTAGGTGGAGACTGAAATTATTTCATGTATGTTAGGAGGGGTCTTTCTGGATGCGGTTTTGCTACTTAGAGGCGTAAAGTTCTGTATCCCATAACTTCCCTTCTATACTTATCGATCGTATGGTCAAAAGATAGAGTTCTTATCAAACTTATCAGATTCACCGCACTATACAACTCCTCCTCAACAGGTTCCCGTCTCCCCAGATCTGCTCTAAGCCTCCTTTCAGATCGTAATAAACCCGACTCGCTAAGTTTCTCAAGAGCCTCTGGAAGAACCCGCTCCCTATCGATCATGTCACCTGCATCTAGACCCTTAATACTCCACAGGCCAGTTAATGTATCCATCAAGTCTGACCGCCATGCTGAACCGTGAAGGATAACTAGAGCCCTTAAAACATCAGCGGCTACAGATAAAACACGATTTTCCTTCTCCTCCTTCAGTATCTCCCTTATCTTCACTTCAAGACTCAACTTTCCCTCTCTCCGTATTAGTATGAATTTACGATCGCTTAAAAATCCATTGTATAAAGCTGATAAACCCTAACACACGATAAATTTTTAAACTAGTTTCCCAGTACTCTCTGGTTCAACGAGTCATTATAACACCCTAATAAAAATAAAGCTGTAAAATGGCGGGTAGAGGGTTGAAGCGCACCAGTGAAAGCTGCATAATGAAGGAGTGTGAGTCACCAGATTATGTTAGGATTAGCTGCAGCCATGACCTTAGGTTTCATCCCTGGAAGATTCCTTCACAACGCCAAATTATACTGCATAAATCTTCTATTAACATATAGTGGAGGATGTGTTACTCGATGTGCATACTGCGGCCTCTCAAGAGCCAGAAAGGCTGCGGAATCTTGGAGCGAACGTAGCTTCATCCGTGTGGAATAGACAAATAATTGATTATGGTGTGAGGCAGGCTACACATGAATATGTCAAGGGATTGAGTAATAAAGAGAGAAGATTCATTATTGAAGAACTTAATCGTTCCTTCCCGATCTAACGCTTTTCAAATTCAAAAATTAAATAGTTCAGCTTTAAAGGGAAAATGTTTAAGCCTACATCCCAAAACCATTATTGGTTGAAATCAGAGTGGAGGATGCTGTGACTTGTCAAGTGAGGCTTCTAGATCTTCACTGTCGGGGTATGTGATGATAGCTTCAGCCGCCTTGATTTGGGGTTCAATAGGCGTCATTGTTCGGGTGTTGCCTCTTTCAGCACTCACCATAGTGGAGTACCGAGTCATGATAGCTCTACCCTTCTTCCTTATTCCATGGCTAAGATATGGAAAGACACATGGGTTACGCGGCCCTAACTTCAAGTTGCTGATTGTTTCAGGCGTGATTCAAGCAGTGGCTTGGGCAGCTTTCTTCACAGCATTTAAAATGACCGGAATCGCGAATGCTGTGGTTCTACTATATACGGCTCCCATTTTCGTCGCTCTATTGGCGCCCTACTTATTATCAGAGCCTAAAGAATCTAGAGCGTACATCTCGCTCCTATTGGCTACTGTAGGGATACTTCTCATATTTACTAATGAGGGGCTTGGAGAAAGGTTAGGATTCTTTGGTGCCCTATCGGGTTTACTTGCGGGTTTTCTATTTGCCTTCGTGATCATGCTGGATAGGAGACTTAGTCAAGAGTACCCCAGCAAAAGTATAGTTGCTGTTCAGCTTTTAGTAGCCACGATCATGCTTGCACCCACAGTCTTGATGGAACAAAGGGCACTAAGCTACTATGAAGTACTCCTTCTAGTTATACTTGGGGTGGTGCACACTGGACTGGGACTACATCTATATCTGGAAGGTTTACGTTTAACCCTAGCTCAACACGCAGTAATAATACAATATTTGGAGCCGACAAGCGCGTTCTTATACGCAGCTCTACTATTATCTGAGCTGCCCGACCTCATCAGTCTATTAGGATGTATCCTAATAATAGCAGCTAACTTCATTCTAATCGTGACCAGTGGCCGCTCGCCAAGCTCCGAAGAGAAATCTCCATATGGATGATTTTAGGGTTCAAAACCTCCTTTTTAAATCGGTTTTTTAATGTATTTTTGTAATGCTGGAAGCAGTTCTTCTTTAACTATTTCATCACTCTCCTCTTTCAGTTTGTTGTAAAAATCTAATAGTTTCTTAATAGTGGGTAAAGAAATTTTTATCATGTCCTTCGAGATTTTATTGACATCTTCTTCTGAGTATAGGTAGGGGGGTAGGGTTTCAGATATTCGATCTCTAATTTTAACTTTAACAGCGTCGTATTCACCATTTAAGAGGTCCGGCAACACATAGCATGCCTTGGCTGGCCTCATCAGATCTGACGATACGGCCTCTCCGAAGTCTGGCCCTAACTCTATCTTGAAGTGTTTCCGTAGAGCCTTTCTTAGATAGTCGGCCCAAGATTTGGATATCTCCTCTCTCGAAATAGCGATGAGTTCATTGAGTTCCTTGAATTTGGGTAGGATATTCGTTCTGAAGTGATTGAGGGATGAAAATAAGTCGTGATGATGCTTCTCTGCGAAACTGAAGAGTCCTCGCCGATAAAATTTATTCAAGTTCTTAAATTCTATTTTTACGTCAGTTTTAGTTAGGAGATTGTCTAGACGTTCAGTGTTTGTCTTCATTTCTGAGTATAGGTTGGGGTATTCCTCCCTAACAGTTCTGATTATGTACTCTCGTAAAATGTCTCTTCTCGACTTTTTCAGGCCTAACCAGTAACTCACGATCGCTGTTACTACACCAGATGCTAGGCTGTAAATCCATTCCCAATTCAATTTTGATCTACATTCTCTTCTATATTTAATTCACTTAATTAAATAGGAACCATCAATTAATGATCACTCTTTCTATAAATGCCATAAGAAAGTTTCTAACATTCATGGATAT
>CAZHYI010000044.1:0-7654 GCA_964536595.1 uncultured Candidatus Bathyarchaeia archaeon | reverse complement strand
TAGGGCGTAGTTTGTTGCTATGGAGAGGGCTGTTAGGATTATTGTGGCCGATATTTTGCGGATATCCATTATTGGATGGATAGTCCATCCATATATAAAAATTTTACTATATAAAACCAATTAATATCTCATAAGGGAGGAAGACTCTTGGACGAAAGATCAAGCTTAATAGAAACCTTTGAAGGCATCGTGGAGAAGGTTGCTCCTGGAATGGCTCCATCCTACACTCAAGCTCACGTCTTAATGGCTCTGGAGACCATTCAGTCTTTCAAGAGCATAGGGCGCTTAAAGCTCTCCCGAATATTGAAGATTGGGGAGGGGGCGATGCGAACTATGATTAGGCGGCTTCTCCAGAAAGGACTGGTTAAGGTTTCTAGGGAAGGAGTCTCCCTAAGTAGTGAAGGGGAGAGGTTTATGAGTGAGTTGAGGAAGATAGTTACGCCTCAACTTAAGATGCCGAGTAGCGGTTTGACGGTTGGGGAATATAATGTGGCTATAATGGTTAAGGATTCATCCTCAGCCGTTAGGAGAGGCTTAGAGCAGAGGGATGCGGCTATAAGGGTAGGTGCAAGTGGAGCTACAACCCTAATCTTCAAGATGGGGAAGCTAATTATTCCTGGAATGGAGGAGGAAGAGGTATACTTTAATCAAACGTACAGATTCTTGATGGAGAAGATGAAGCCTGATGAAGGCGACGTAATAATCATCGGTAGCGCTGAAAATGAACATTTAGCTTCTCTCGGCGCCAAGATGGCTGTGATGGAACTACTGAAAAGTGTGAAGTGAAGGTATATCCATCTGGTTTAAGGGTTACTCCGCCCGAATTTTCTAGCGTACGGTTTCCCTCTTCTGGACGCTATCATAACGGCTGACGCTGCGTCCCTACCGCCCTTCAAGCGTTTAGAAAGTTTGGTTGCTCTGCTCGTCCCCTCCTCATTCACTATCTCGATATCCACATCTAAGGGGAGAAGTTCATCCAGAGAATTGATTGTTTCATTCAGGTATGGTTGTGCTCCACTCCCAACTTTAACTATCTTCTTAAGTGAAGGGAAGGAATGAACAGCCTTTAGGATGGATTTTAATGCTCCACCCAGAGTGCGGTGGGAGGTGGATTCATAAACCTCCTTACCGATGAGGACTGCTACTCCGTAGGTTTTACCTGGATCCACCCCTATAACCACTTCCTCCACTCCCTCTCTATCCATAACTGCCTTTATGGCTCTACCAACCACCTCGCTTGGGTTCTCACCCTCCTTGAAGGCTACAACTCTGGGGTGATTAATATGGGCTTTCTCCTCCTCAGTGGTGATGACGGCCTCGATCTCCATGGGGATTTCATCCCAAGGCGTTAAACTTATGAAGGGAACTCTAAGCCGCTTCAGTTCTCTAATAATTAGGTAGTAGGCTTTACCGGATACTGTAGCTACAGCTATTTTAGGTTTCATATAGGGATCTCTCAATATAAAGCTGACAAGGATAAATTTTAACTTTTACCGCTGAAGAGGGGAACGAAGCTTTTTACGCTTTAAGTTTATCAAAAGCTTAAATTTGAGTTCAGTTAAGCTCTAATTGTGAAGGCTAACTCCTACATTATCCCAACCGGATGCTTAAGTCTCGATTCAATCATAAATGGAGGCTTTAAGCCGAACCTCACCTATCTGATTTATGGTGAAGCAGACAGCGGTAAAACAACACTTGCTCTGCAAGCCGCAATCAATGCTGCCAAACATGGGTTTAAGACTATCTATGTGGATGCTGACTCAAGATTCTCTACGGAAAGGTTCTCTCAAATTGCAGGTTCAGAGTATGAGGCGCTTCTGCCGTTAATTTTAGTTTTGAGGCCGGAAAGCTTTAGGGAACAGGAATACATAATTGATCATCTTCATCAGTATGTTTCCGGAGGGGTTAGACTCGTAGTGTTTGATACTTTAACCACTCTTTATCGGTTGGAGGTTGGTGATCGTGAGGAGACATTCCTACTTAACCGTGAGTTGAATAGGCAGGTGGCTTTCATAGCTGACGTCACTAAAAAATCTAATCTCGCAACCTTAATTATCAGTCAGGTTAGGCAGGTTATGGATCGTGAGGGGGAAGATGTGAACTCTGTTGAGCCTGTAGCTACTAGGGTGCTGAAGTTCTGGGCGGATGTGATTATAGCTCTAAAGAGGACGCAGAGAAGCGAGGTCATACAAGCCTTAGTTGAGAAGGGGGCAGCTTATAGGGATCGGGCTGAATGTTACCTCTATATTGGTAGTAGAGGGTTAAGTGATTTAGAGAAGGCGAATAGGGAAGTTGAAGGGTGAATGAGGCTTTATCAGCAGATTATATCTGCATTGATTCTCATAGCTCCAGCCTACTGCGCAAACGCTGCTCCAGTAATCTTTGGGGGAGGGAGAGCACTTGACTCTGGAAGAAAATTTATTGATGGCAAACCCATTTTCGGGTCGAATAAGACTGTTAGAGGCACGGTCTCCGGCCTTATATGTGGAATACTGGCCGCTGCAGCTCTTAATGTAACAGTCTCCTATAACTTTCAGCTTGGAGTAGCCCTCTCAATCGGGGCTGTAATCGGGGATTTAGGAGGATCGTTCCTGAAGAGAAGGCTAGGCTTTAAGCCGGGAGCCTCCCTACCACTTCTCGATCAACTTAGTTTCGTACTGGTAGCTCTGCTCTTCGCATATGCAGTTACGACAGTGGAGTTCATTCAAGTTCTGATAATATTACTCCTTACACCAATAGTTCATTTATTAACAAACCTATTGGCTTATCTTTTCGGGTTTAAGAAGGTTCCATGGTGAAAACATTCAGAAAGGTGAGTTTTTACTAGAAGCCCTTCAAGCCCAAAAGGTACTCGACAGAGAAGAAAGCTATTAGCAGTAGGGTGATACCGAAGATTAGAGACGCGAAGGCTCTTCTAGGCTTATACAGGTACTTCGTACTTTGATAGATGAATATGAGACCTGTAACGCCTAAAGCGTAAAGAATCATAACTGTTACGCTCTCGTTAAGCATCTGCTCATTCACTCTGTATGGGTAATAGAAGATCCATCTGCCTCTAAGGGGAAGAATAACCAGTGGTCTGGAGGCTAAATTGTAGATTCCTCCTCCAAGAATAAAGATTACGGCAGCAAGTGCCACTACAGCTATAAGGTTTGTTGAGGGTTTCAGGGAGGATACCTTATCTATAAACCTTTTAAGACCATACATCCTTGAGGATGCATATCTGCTTCTCTTACTCATTCTGCTCCTCCTCCAGCAACCTTAAAGCCACCTCTTTGCACCATGCCCCAGTAAATTCATTCTCCACTATCTCACTTAAATACTCTCGCCAAGAAATACCTTTAGCTTCCTTCCAAACCTCATATCGATCCACCAGATTCTTGTATGCTATCTGATGGAACTCGCAGAATTTACCTTCAGACTCCCTGTCACAGATTACGCATCTCATCGTTTCTCCTCCTTCGAGGGGCATTGAGGATTGAAGCATAGGTTCCATGGACGCTTACCTTTAGCTTTAACGGTCAGCAGAGGCCATCCACACTCCTTACATAGTTTCCCATTAGGCTTTACAGTTCCCCTCTGTGGGAGAGGAAATGAGGTTTTACATAACCCATTAAAGTAGTTTGTGCAACCTATAAACCTCTTCCCAGTCTTTTTTGAGCGTAAAATAATAAGTGTTCCGGTACCGCAGAATGGGCAAGGTCCGATTAATCTATCTCGCATCCTAGTCCGCTTTACCGCTTCACTTAGAAGTTTACCGATTACCCTCTCCTTAGACTTGAAGTCCTCCAGTAGCGGCTTCAGGTGCTCCACAGCATCCAAGAGAACCTTTGATCCATCCTCATCCCCCCTTATTATGTTCTCCATTCTCTCCTCTAGGTTCCTAGTGAAATCAACTGACAGAACTAGGGGGCAGTATTTCTGGAGTGTGTCTATAACGTCGAACCCTATATCTGTAACCACTATTCTCTCATTGGCTATATAGCCCCTCTTATAGAGGGTCTCTATTATCTCAGATCTTGTGGCTTTAGTTCCTATCCCCTCACTCTCCATCTTCTTAAGTAGGCTTGAAGGGTTATATCTGGGGGGAGGATGTGTAAACTTCTCCTCGAGAATTACGCTCTTAAACGCCACTTCATCACCCTTCTCTAGTGGAGGTAGAAGGTTCTCCTCCTCCTTTATGTAGGGTGAATAAAAGACCATCCAGCCTTCATCTATCGTTCTTTTACCTCTAAGGAAGAAGGTGTGACCATTATTTTCAATCGTTACCTTAACGCTTTCCTTCAGGGCGGGATCACCAAATGTGGACATGTATCGCCTAACGATTAGATCCCACACTCGCCTCTCCTGATCTGACAGCCGCCTTTCCGGCATGTTACCTGTTGGGTAGATAGCTGGGTGGGCGGGATCATCCTTCTTACCCTCCTTGGGAACTATCTTTTCCTTCTTCAGTAGGATAGAGCTCAATCTCTTATAGTTTGGATTTCTACTTAGACCCTCCAGTATTTCACGGTAATTTATGCTGGGAGGTAACTTCTGGCTGCTCGTCCTCGGATAGGAGATTAAAGCCTCAAGATATAGCCGCTCAGCAATATTCAAAGTTCTTCTAGGAGTGTATCTGAATAGCTTGTAGGCCTCTGCCTGTAAGGAACCTATATCGAAGGGGAATGGAGGCTGAACCCTAAACTGCCTAACCTCAATATCTGTTATCTCCCCGACTTTACCATCACAATCTTTAACTATGGATTCAGCCTCAACCTTTCTGGCGAGCTTCCCCTTCTCATACTCAACCTTGTAGATGACGCCGTTAATCTCAACTTCAGCCTTAATGCTCCAGAATGGCGTAGGGACAAAGGAACGGATCTCTATCTCCCTCTCATAGAGGAACTTTAAGGTTGGCCCCTGAACTCTACCTGTGCTTAGGGTTGAGTAGATGCCGCTCCACCTTTTAGCTGACAGGGTTAAGGCTCGAGAAAGGTTCACGCCGTACAACCAATCAATCTCATGCCTAGTCTTGCCAGCATTAACTAGAGGGTAATCCAGTGTCGGGATCAAATCGTTGTAGGCCTTAAGAAGCTCGCTCTTCGTCAATGTGGAGAACTTCATCCTCTTCGCTGAGCTGTCTTTTCCACCACAGGCATACTTGAGAATCGTGTAGCCGATGAGGCTTCCCTCAATGTCGTAGTCGCATGAATTTATGAATTCTGTTGCGCCTTCAGCCAGTTTCGATATGGCATCAATCCAATTCTTTATCTTCTTAGCGTTCCTCTCCGCCAAGTATCTCGGAGCCCACTTAAAATCGAATACTGGATAGTAGTTCCTTCCATCCCCTTCCTGAGCCACAGTGTATAGATGCCCGAGAGCTGAAACCACAACTATATCCCTATCACTTTTAACTAGGAAGTATGGAGTTCCCTCAATACTCATTTTTTTAGGTTTCCCTCTAGCATCGAGGGCCATAGCGATCCTACGTGCAGCTGTAGGTTTCTCTGTAATTATAAGGGTGTAACCGTTCTTCATGTCAGAGACGTTCCTTTCAAAAGCTGAGGGAGAGAGATTATAAAAATATATCGATGTGGAATTTAACTTTCATGAAGAAAATGAATATATTATTCTCTCAACACTCTATTAATGGATGATTTCTATGCCTCAGAGATTCATTTGTGGTGGATGTGGAAAGGTTATCTATTACAGCGAAGAGATCAAGCCTCCAGATGAGATCATAGAGATGAACCATGGGAAATGCCCGTTCTGCGGTAGGGAACTCTCTTACTCCCCCATTAAGGTGGAGGTTAAGGTAGCAAAGGAGTAGAGGCGAATAAAAATGGGTAGAAAGACACATCTTTATGAGTACCATTCTGCACACGGTAAAATCACAGATTTCGCAGGTTTCAGCATGCCCCTCTGGTACAAGGGAATAATTAAGGAGCACATGGCCGTAAGGAAGGGAGTCGGGATTTTCGATGTTTCCCATATGGGTAGAGTATTGATAAGTGGACCGGAAGCTGAAGAATTCCTGAATTACGTAACAACGAATGATGTGTCCTCCCTCAAGCCGTTAAGTGCTCAGTACTCCACCATGTGCAATGAGAAGGGAGGAATAATAGATGATTTCGTCGTCTCAAAGCTTAAGGAAGACAGATTCTTGATGGTGTATAATGCAAGCAACAGGGAGAAGGATTATGCATGGCTCAAGAAGCACTCTGAAGGGTTCAATGTGGAGGTTAAGGATGTTTCAGACCAGATAGCTATGTTCGCTGTTCAGGGACCATACGCTGAAGAGACACTTCAGCAACTCTCAACACAGAACCTATCCGAGGTTGGAAGATTCAAATGCACATGGACCGAAATTTCAGGATGCAAAATATTCGCTTCCAGAACAGGATATACTGGCGAAGATGGTTTCGAGATCTTTGTGTGGGATACCTCCCTAGAGGACCCGAGTAGGGCGGTTCAGGTGTGGAACGATATTTTAGAGGCTGGAGAGAAGTTTGGGATTGAGCCTTGCGGACTAGGAGCTAGGGACACCTTGAGGTTGGAGGCTGGAATGTGCCTTTACGGTAATGATATAGATGAGAGTACCACTCCGATTGAGGCTAGGATAAGCTTCGTTGTTAAGCTCAACAAGGGAGAATTCATCGGAAGGGAAGTTCTAGAGAGGCAGAAGAGTGAAGGCGTAAAGAGGGTTAGAGTGGGCATTAGGCTCGCTGGTAGAGGCATACCCAGACCGGGACATAAGGTTCTAGTGGATGGAAGGGAAGTGGGCTCCGTAACCAGCGGGACATTATCTCCTCTCCTCAATGTAGGCATCGCTATGGCCTATCTACCTAAGGAGCTTTCAGAGGTTGGCGGTGAAGTCGAGGTAAATATTAGGAATAGGCTTGTTAAGGGCTCAATAGTTAAACTACCATTCTACAGGAGAGTTTCTCCAGAAACTGTTTACTTAATGGGGAATAAGATTCAATGCCCAATCAGTGAGTTAGATAAGCTTAAGGACATGATTTAGATCAATTTGAAGTTTTATCCAAATCCAACACATCTAAGGACTATGAATGAGGAAATGGTTTAAATGACACTGAAATGCTCCATAAGGCGCCTGCAATTATTAATAAAACGATGGTTAACACAATTGAGATAGTCAATAGCTTTTGTCCCCTCTTTGGATCGCTATTTCTCTTCAGAGTCCATGCAACAGTTCCGCCCACAAAGGAAACTATTGAAAGAATAATGGCAATGTAGAAAAGAATCAAGAATAAAGTGAGTGGTTCCATCTTATCACTAATCTTTTCTTTGTATAGATGTAAAATGATCTAATAAAGTTTTAGAGAGATGGTTGGGTGTGTGGTATGCATTTAGAGGAGATGAAGAAGGAGATAGAGAAGCTTGTCCTAGCGAAGGGCTTCTACAATAGATATGAGGATGTTCCGAAGAAGCTGCTATTCGCATTTATAGAGTTAGGTGAAGCAAGCGACGCATGGAAGAAGGGTAAAGAAGAAGAGAAGATCGCGGAGGAGTTGATTGATGTCATATTTTACGTTCTAGACGCTAGTAGACTTGCGTGTCCATCAATAAATATGGATGAGATGTTCCTCAAGAAGCTGGAGAAGAACTGGAGAAGGGAATATCAGTACGGTGAGGGGCATAGGCGTAAAAC
>CAZHYI010000043.1:0-7773 GCA_964536595.1 uncultured Candidatus Bathyarchaeia archaeon | reverse complement strand
ATGAGCATATCGATACGTGCCGGGAAAGGGAAGATGAGGGGGAGAAGGAAGAAGATGGCTGTTGGTCCACTTATAGTTGTGGGTGAAGATAAGGGCGTAGTGAAGGCTGCTAGAAACCTTCCAGGTGTAGATGTCGTTAGGGTTGACCAGTTAAATGTGGAGGTTTTAGCTCCCGGCGCTCATCCAGGAAGACTAACCCTCTGGTCTTTACCAGCCATAGAGAAGCTTAGTGAGGTAGTTAAGGAGGCTTAATCATGGAACCCCATGAGATTATAAGGTATCCCTTAATGACGGAGTCTGCCAGCAAACTAATTGAGACAGAGAATAAGATAGTATTTATAGTTGATAGGAGAGCGACAAAGAAGGATATTAAACGTGCAGTTGAAACCCTATACGAGGTGTCGGTTGAGAAGGTGAACACGTGCATAACACCGACAGGCCTAAAGAAGGCTTATGTGAAATTGAGCCCGCCATTTAAAGCCGTTGATTTAGCTATGAAACTCGGGATTCTGTAGGTGAGTATGAATGGGAGTTAGAATTAGAGTTCAAAGAAGAGGGAGAGGAACCTCAACCTTCAAAGCTGCTAAGGTTGGCAAAATAGCTCCAGTCACATATCCACCGCTTCTGGATGAAGGGAACGGGGTAATTAGAGGTCAAATCTCCGAAATACTGCATGAACCTGGCCGTGGAACACCGTTAGCTAAGATTACTCTTGAGAACGGCTACTCATACTATACAGTCTTACCTGAAGGGATGCAACTGGGCCAAACGATTGAGGTAGGACCTAAAGCTAAAATCGATGTCGGGAATGTCCTCCCGGTTGGAGTGATTCCAGAGGGAACAATGGTTTGTAATATAGAGCTTCAGCCTGGAAGCGGAGGGAAGTTGGCTAGATCCTCCGGAGCCTACGCGTTAATAACTTCACATACGGGTGATGAGACTTTAATTAAATTGCCTTCTGGGAAAGTTACAAGTGTCCCTAACAGTTGCAGAGCCACTATTGGGGCTGTAGCTGGTGCTGGGCGTGTCGATAAGCCCTTCCTTAAGGCTGGGAGGAAGTACTATCTCATGAAGGCTAAGGGTCATATGTATCCGAGAACTAGAGGTAGAGCTATGGTGGCTGCTGCACACCCCTTCGGAAGCAGCAAACGTGGAGCTAGAAAGGTTACGACTGTTTCGAGGAACGCTCCTCCAGGCAAGAAGGTTGGGTTGATAGCTGCTAAACGAACTGGTAAGAAGAGGAGGGTTAGAAGGAGATAAATCTTTAAATAAAGTTTTTATCTTTACGGTAAATTGGAAAGGGGATAGGAGATGCCTAGAGAATTCACATATAGAGGCTACACAATAGAGCAACTTCAAAGCATGTCTATGGACGAGTTCATCCATCTACTGCCTTCTCGTCAAAGAAGGGCACTCCTTCGAGGACTAACCTATGACCAGAGAAAATTATTGAAGGATATCAGGGAATTCGTTAAGGGTAATGGAAAGAAGAAGATCATAAAGACCCACGCGAGAGACATGATTATATTACCAGAGATGGTTGGAATTACAATTCATGTGCATAACGGCAAGGAGTTTGTTCCGGTTGAGATAACTCCAGAGATGATAGGGCATTACTTAGGGGAGTTCGCTATAACCAATAAGCCGGTTAAGCATGGCTCTCCAGGGATAGGCGCCTCCAGATCATCCATGTATGTGCCGTTGAAGTAGTTTTTCTGCAATATCTAGATCTTCAATTTGAGAATTGAACCACAGAATTTTCTTAATATTCATAAATAAAGTGGTTATTCACAACTTTTTGATATGTATTCTTCATAAATTTTAAAAATAGATAGTTCCTTAATTATACCCACAATGACAGAAAAGAGATCACGATTAGAAATTTACTTGGATGTTCTTGAAGTTATTAGTAAGGGTTGTCATAAACCCACTAGAATTATGTATAGTTCCAATCTTTCATGGAAGCCTCTAAAAGAGATTTTTCAATCATTACTTGAGCAGGGATTGATTGAAGTTAAGGAGGAAGGCAACACTAGAAAGAGGTACTATATTACACCTAAAGGTCTGAGAGTTTTAGGTTACTTTAAGAAGTTAACTGAGGAGCTTATAATAAAGTAGAGTTACTCACCAATTTTTCCCTTTATGATTCTATCTGTAGGGATATTTAGTTCTCTAGAGATCCAGTCCTTCAGCAGATTTGAGCCTAAATGGAATTTAAAGTATAATATATCTACAGTTTCATGGAGGGGGACAATCTCAATGTTTATTGAGGCTTCCAACCCGCATTTAAGTTTCTTCCTTCCTACATTCTCTATGAGTGCATTGATATCTTCGCTATCAATAGAGTAGCGTCCATCCTCTTTACTTAAGCGTAGTTTGAATTCACCTAAGGGCTCAGAATACTTATACGTTACATTGTTCAGCATCGAAACTATCTGAAGCTCTTTCTCATCGACATCAAAGACCACTAAATTAGCGTTCCTGCTCTTCTCTTTAAAGTCAGCCCATTCACTACATATAATGCGTGTCTGAGGAATAGCTTCAACTGTAACTTTAGGTTCAGCCTTCACTTCTCGCTGCTGAACCTCAGTTAGGATTTTGGCTAGTTCATTAGCTAACTCATCCAGCTTCTTCTCATGCTCTTTAAGCACATTTATGATTAGGTCCAGAGCCTCTATCTTCTCCCTAAATCCTCCGCTACTCATCCTGTCATCCTTCGAAACTTCAAAACTGTAAAATAAAAGCTAAGAATCTATATTTAAATATAAGTGAAACAGACTTCATAAATAAAAGTATGAATTTTAAATCTAAATGTATATTATTAGCGAACAATTATAAAATTGTGATTTTGATTTTTCTGTTACCATGTTGAGAAGCTTCTAGTCACTTCATCGGGTACTTTTCCGGCTTCTACATCGGTGAGTGCCTCATCAATTATAGCGATCGCCTTATCAGCAACCTCCTTGGTTAGGCATAGGGGCGGAGCGATGCGTAATGTGGATTTTCCGTAATGCATCATTATGAGCCCTAACTCCCACGCTCTATAGCAAACCTTATGTGCCTCTCTTTTAGCCGGTTCTTTACTTTCCCTATCCAGAACTAGATCGATACCGAGAAGCAAACCTAAACCCCTAACATCACCTATAAGTTCATGGGCATTCCTCAGCTCCATAAACTCTCCCTTCATGTATTCACCTATCTTTTCAGCGTTTTCTACGAGGTTCTCTTCTATGAGCACATTGATCGTTGCTATTGAAGCTTCACAGGATAGGGGCGACCCTGCACAAGTTAAAACGTGGGTTCCAGCTTCCCAATCCATAACTTCAGCTCTAGCCACCACAGCGCTTATTGGGAACCCGGACCCCATAGCTTTACCTAGAACTAACACGTCTGGCTCTATAAGCCAATGTTCACAGGCAAACATTTTACCTGTTCTACCGAAACCAGTCTGAATCTCATCAGCAACAGGGATTATTCCGTACTTTCTGCAGAGACTCATAAGTCTTGGAAGATACTCTTTGGGAGGCACTGCCACGCCTGAGTCGCCTTGAATAGGCTCGAAATATAGAGCCGCTACCTCCTCTGGAGGGCATATGGTTCCAAGAACCTCATCCTCAACATACTCTAAGCAGTACAATCCGCATTTCGGGTAATCCTGTTTGAAGGGGCAGCGGTAACAGAAGGGATAGGGTATATGGGTTACTCCAGGAACGATAGGCATGAAGCCCTTCACCATACTCTTCACGAATCCCGATAGACTTAAGGAGCCATAAGTCATTCCATGGTATGACCCTATAAATGAGAGAACCCTAGGCCGTCTAGTGTGCCACCTAACCATCTTTAATGAACAGTCAATAGCATCCGATCCTGAGAGACCGAAAAACACTCTCTTTAGGAATTTTCCCGGAGTGATCTCGTTGAGAAGTTTCGCTAACTTTATGGGAGATTCATGGTATAAGTAGAGCAAACCTGCATGAACAATCTTTTCCATTGCGGATTTAGCTTCTTTAAGAACTTTGGGGTGGTTATGACCTACATTCGTCACAGCGGCTCCAGAGAGAAAATCTATATACCTCTTCCCCTTCACGTCTTCGATGAATACTCCTTCACCCTTCTTTACTATCATTGGGATGGAGCGAACCAGACTGTGGGATATGTATTTACGATCCTCATCGATTATCTTCTTTATTTTTGGATCCACATTATTACACCTAACCTAAAGGAATAATGATCGATTTTAAAAAAATTAACCACAAATGAAGCTGTTTTCTATCTATTTTTCCCTCTCTCATGAGGAAGGCTATTATTCCTCCGAGGCAGAGAGGTGAATAGAATGAATATGTAATATACAAATTAAAGACTCCTAGATACTTCGGGGTGCCTAAAAGCAAGAAAGCATATAATTGTTACTTTTCTTTTGCAATCATCACTTCAGTTGCCTTAATAACAGCTTCAACTTTATCTCCAGGCTTAATATCCAAATCTTCAACAGCTTCCCTAGAGATGAGAGCTGTTACCACAATCGGCGATTCAATCTTAACCCTAACTTTCGCTGTTACTTCCCCCTTCTCAACCTCTTCAACAACGCCTCTTAAACGGTTCCTTGCACTAATCTTCAAACCAACAGCCTCCCAATACTCCTCATCCGACAAAAGTCCACCCACATAATTCTCCATACGCCTATACTCCCGAAGAAGATCTTCACCCAGCTCCGTAAGCACTGCACCTCCACCCCCATGCTTCCCACCCCGAAAAGTTCTAACAACCGGTTTATTGAAGGCTTGACTCACTCTTTCCAGATACTTCCAAACGTAACGGTATGACATACCGAGTTTCCTAGAGGCCTTAGAGATCGATTTTTCCTCCTTTATGGCTTGGAGAATTTCGGCTCCACCCTTCCCCAAAACGGGTTTTCCCTTGTATTCCAGCCAGATTTTGCATGTAGCGACGCTCCGGTTTCTCTTTTTGTGGGTGGACATCACTTACGGTTTTACCGTTATGTTTATATAAATATATCGACGAAATATACAGTCAAACATAACGGTGAAAAATGATGAATAGAATAGCGATAATCTGGATAGCGGCTATCGCATTATCGGTTGTAGCTTCAGTTGCTGGAACAGCCTACTACTTCACAGTGAATATGCAGGGTAAACGGAAACTTGTCGTTTCAACCACAACAAGCCTATATGATACGGGACTGCTGGATGCTATAGAAGCGAAGTTTGAAGAGAGATACCCGATAGATCTATACTTTATATCGGTTGGAACTGGACAAGCAATCGAACATGCTAGGAGAGGAGATGCAGACGTAATTTTAGTTCATGCACCACCAGTCGAGCAGAAATTCCTGAGGGAGGGTTTCGGCGTATGTAGAAAAATCATAGCCTACAACTTCTTCGTAATTGTTGGTCCTCCAGAAGACACAGCCAAAATTGAGGGGCTAAATGTGACTGCTGCGCTAATAAGGATAGTTGAGGCAGGACGCTCTGGAGTTGCCACATGGGTCTCAAGAGGCGACAATTCTGGTACACATATTAAGGAAAGGGCGTTATGGGCTTTATCCGGCTTTAACTGGACGCTTTTGAGGGAGGAGGGTTGGTTTATAGAGTCTGGGACAGGAATGGGAAAAACCCTTTTAGTAACAAATGAGAGAGGCGCATACACTTTAGCTGATGCAGGGACATACCTGAAGTATTACAGTGAGGGACTGATTGGTCTTAAGGTGCTTGTAACACAAGAAAAGGAGCTTTTAAATGTCTATAGCGTAATAGCAGTGAACCCGGAAAAGAATCCTGAAGCTAATTTTGAGGATGCTTTAACATTCATTAAATTCCTTATCTCAGACGAATGCCAAACACTAATAGATAATTTTAAGAAGGAGGTTTATGGACAGAACCTTTTCTATCCTGCCGTACGCCTACTTAAGGAAAACACTGATCCGAAAGTTGCACAATGGATAAGAGAATACGCCTTCTTTAATGGGACTGAGTGCCCACCAGAATTCAGGGGCGGCCATTCAGAACTTTATTAGTTGAAATAGGAGAGGCTGAGAGAAATGGTTACAGAAATATTTGAGGGAGTGAGGCGGGCTATAGAATTAATTATTTCAGGCGACCCCGCCGTTTTAGACGCTACTCTACGCTCTCTTTACGTATCGGGAACAGCCACTTTACTCGCTGTCACCTGGAGCATCCCATTGGGCTTATTGATCGGTTCAAAAGAATTTAAGGGCAGAAAGCTACTGAAGGGTCTCTTTAATGCTCTATTGGGAATACCGACAGTTGGGCTCGGCCTAATCCTCTACCTCATCCTCTCAAAGAGCGGACCTTTAGGCATACTTAATATTCTTTACACGCCATCAGCAATTATCTTGGGACAAGCCATACTGATAACTCCTATTGCAGTAAGCTTCACTACAAGCGCGATAGAGGCGATCGGGCCCGAAATAAAGGATTTAGCTAGAACCCTTGGAGCCTCTGAGAGCGAAGCGAACTTCACTCTGCTGCAGGAGGCGATCCCGAGTGTCGCATTAGCCATAGTTGCAAGTTTTAACCGGGCGGTTGCGGAGTTGGGTTTGGCATTGATGCTTGGAGGCAACATTTCTGGTTTAACTAGGGTTTTGACAACAAGTATTGCCTTGGAAACTACACGTGGAAACTTTGAGTTAGGCATAGCTCTAACAATAATACTTTTGTTGATCGTTTTCTCCTTAAACTCCATAACCAATCTATTTAAGGGAGAATAGTTATGGCCACCCTCCTTTCACTCCACAATATAACTAAAAGATACGGTGAAGTAACAGCGCTGGAAGATGTAAGCCTAGAAGTTAATGAAGGAGACTTACTGTCAGTCATAGGACCAAACGGAGCTGGAAAAACCACACTGCTAAGGATTATGGCTGGAATAGAAACTCCTACAGAGGGCAGAATTTTTTATAGGAATAAACCTATTGGAAAGGGAAACTTAGATCTGATTAGGCGTAGATTCACAATGGTTTTTCAGAAAACCGTCATTTTTAACACAACCGTATATAAGAATGTGGCTTATGGCCTGAAAATTCGTAGATTCCCAGAGAACGAAGTGAAGAGGAAGGTTGATGAAGCTTTAAGGTTGATTAGGCTTGATGGGTACGAGAACCGATCAGCTAGGAAGCTTTCAGGGGGAGAACAGCAGAGGGTGGCTTTGGCGAGAGCCCTAGTGTTGGAGCCGGAAATGCTCCTTTTGGATGAACCCACAGCTAATCTCGATCCGAAAACAACCTCAATAATTGAGGAGGTAATAGGTTACGCCAATAGGGAGAAAGGAACCACTATAGTTGTAGCTACTCACAATATGTTTCAGGCTCAGAAAATCGCTAGAAGAGCAGTGTTACTATTAGATGGGAAGATAACTGAAGTAGGCACTGTTAAAGAGGTTTTTCTTAAACCGTCACCAGTTATGCTCGATTTTACTGGATTTGAGAATGTTTTTATGGGAAACTCGCAGCCTACAGATGAGGGAACAGCAATCATCGATTTAGGAGATGACCTAAAAATAGAGGCTGCAACCGAAAAATCTGGAAAGGTTACAGTTTTTATTAGGCCTGAAGACATAATCGTCTCAAAGAAGCCTTTAGAGTCAAGCGCTCGAAACGTTCTTGAGGGACGGATAATTGAGGCTTCAGATCTTGGATCCATAGTTAAATTGAAAATTGATGTGGGGAAAGTTTTTGTTGTTCAAGTCACTAAGCGCTCCTTCAACGAGATGAAATTAAATGTTGGAACCAGAGTG
>CAZHYI010000042.1:4712-7797 GCA_964536595.1 uncultured Candidatus Bathyarchaeia archaeon | reverse complement strand
TAGTCCATATCTTCACCGTTTCATAACAGAAGGCTATGGTTAATACTAGGTTTACAAGGATGGAGAAGAGGTGCCAGCGTGTTAATGATGGCGGTCTCAGAAAAGTTAGTTCTACGATAAGGGCTAAAACTGCGAAGAGAGAGTAGAAGAAGTATCTTGGGATGAGCATATGTCTAATCTTAATCATGTTCTCCAGAAGAACTTTATTCACTATGTAGTCTCCTCCTTCACGTTTCAGGAGGTCAGCTTCCTCCAATTTAGAGAGGTGATACGCAGCTAAGGAGGGGCTACTTAACTTTAATGCTTTCTGGACTTCCCTTATACCGACTGGTTTGCCGTGCTTCACCATGAAAAGATAGACTTTTAAAGTGGTTCCCCTAAGTAACTCCCTCTCTTCACTCATCCAATATTCAACCCTTTATGAACCTATCACTTTAAGGTTGAAAGCTCTTTCGTAAGTCACTCCATCAACCGTACCTTTCGCAACGATATGGTAAATTCCTTCCTTCGCGTCCAGATCAACCTTCAGGGTTACTAGAAGCGTTCTGTCTCTAAATAGGTTTTGAACAATCTTGAGGGGGTCCTGTGTTACATAAACATTTATTCCCTCTGGCAAGGCGCCTGACTGGTAGGTTAGGTTTAGTGTTAATGTGGGGTTCCCTACCATTGAATGTATATAGAAGATTATATCTGTTTCATCCCCCTTCGCAATTTGTATTTCAGGTTCGTGAGGTGACGGCTCCCAAGGTTGTGGAGGTGTTGGAAATGATGAGGGGGTGGCGTTACCAGTGGGAGGCGAAGGAGAAGGGGTGGACTTCTCGGTCTCAGCGATTATACGGAAGATATAGGCGGGGGTGTGAGGAAAAACAAGAATTGGAAGCCCTAAAACTTCCTGATATTCACCTAGACCTTTAACGTAAACCGATATTATGGGGAAGTATAGACCGCTGGATGCGTCTGGAGCTGCCTCTAAGATAAGAGTTGAGTTCGCTCTTCCTTTTGGAGACAGATCGAAAGTTAAAGGTTCAAACCGACATTTAACACCCTCCATATCCATAATCTCTCCCTCCACATAGAAACTTAAAGAGACTGTATGGCTCTCATTCTCCAGTGAATATAGAGTCAAAGTTATGTTTCCAGATGTGCCTTGATGCAGAACCAGAACATTCTCTGGGTAAACACGCCCCATATCAGTATAGCTGAAACCCTCGGTTGAAACGATCTCTACTCTAACTGGTGTTTTAACAGGTCCAGGCGGAACGGTAGATTTAGGCGTAGGAGTAGGTGATGGTTTCGATATCGGTGTTGGTGTAGGCGTTGAAGTCGGCTGCGGTGTAGCTGTCAGTGAAGGCGGTGGATAGGGTATAGTTTCTGGCGGAACAAGGTAGTAGCATGCTCCAGTAAGTAGTGCAACCAAAATTACAGCAAGAATTCCAGAAATAAAAATTCTCTTTCTAATCATATTTTTCACTTAAAAATTAATGTTAAAGAACGATATTTAATTCTACTTTTTTGAACAAATGTACAATTAATTTGAACGAAACATGGCACCTTTTATTCTTCAAGAATTATTCTTTCATTCTAAAGGACTGATAATGTAAACCATCCTAGTTTTTAAGTGAAAAATTAGAGAAAAATCGATAGAAGCCTCAAAAAAAACTGAGGTGATAACTTTTCGCAGAGTAACTGTGGATTTTTAGGTAATTTTTAAAGCCTTCTAGATAATTATCAGTTACTGTTAGGTGAGGTGAAAAAGCGTCATGAGTAATGAGAAAGTTAGGGTTTCTCTTCCATCATCCTATAGGCTTCTTCATCCGATGCATACTGTTCTTCTCTCATGCGTCGGCAGGGAAGGTAGACCGAACATAATTACTTTGGCTTGGGCGATGCCTACCTCGATCAATCCGCCACTAATCGCTGTAAGCGTAGCTCCGGGAAGATACTCTCACTCCCTAATAGAGGAGACAGGTGAATTCGTCATTAATATTCCAACAATGGATATTCTTGATGAGGTGTACTTCTGTGGCACGGTGAGTGGCAGAACCCACAACAAGTTTGAGGAGGCGAAACTGACACCTATGCCGTCTAGAAGGGTGAAGGCGCCCGCTATAAAGGAGTGTGTTGCGCATCTCGAGTGTAGAGTATATGGCAAGATGTCTGCTGGTGACCACACAATTTTTGTTGGTGAGGTTCTTGAAGCATACACTGATAGGGGAGTCTACAATGGCTGGTATAACCTAGAGAAGGCTAAGATGGTTTTCCATCTAGGCGGAGACAAATTCGCTACTCTAGAACCCAAAATCTATAGACCCAAATCCTAAATAATACAACTCTAGACATTACTACCCACAAACAACTCCTTTAAAGATTGGTGGTTAGTTTGGCTAAGATTATAGGTTTGGATGAGGCTAAACCGGTTGAGCATCCTGAATGGCTGAAGAAGGCAGGTATAAGCGAGTTCTACGAGAAGATCCTAATAGATAGGGAGACTGTTGGGGCTGAGAAGCTCCTAGTCATCTATACAGTGATTCCTCCTGGAGGAACTACTGGAGCAGCTGTTAAGCATGACGTTGAAGAAGCGGCTTTCGTTCTTGAGGGTGAATTAACCTACATTATTGATGGGGAGGAGTTTAAGGTTGGGGAGAATATGGCAATATTTATTCCTCCAGGTGAAGCGCATAAAGTGATAAATAAGGGAAGCAAAGTAGCTAAAAGGTTACAGTTCATAGCCGTAAAATAGGAGGTATATGAAGTGGCATTTTATAATTGGGACAAAATCGAATGGGAAACTGTTGAGACTGGAATTAAGCGTAAAATAATAACTGGAGAGAACTTGATGCTTGTACTTTACGAGATAGATTCCGGGAAGGGACTTAAGGAGCATACGCACCCCCATGAACAGTTCGTCTACGTATTTAAGGGAAGAGCGGAATTCACTGTTAACGGCGAAAAAGCGATTGTCGGCTCCGGAGATGTGGTTCATGTTCCGCCTAATGTGCCTCACGGCGGTAAAGTAATAAGTGATGAACCGCTCTTGGAGCTGGATGTATTCTACCCTATAAGAAGGGACTTCCTGAAAAAAGAG
>CAZHYI010000042.1:0-4612 GCA_964536595.1 uncultured Candidatus Bathyarchaeia archaeon | reverse complement strand
AAGATGGATTTAAATGGGTTAGATACTCCGATCTTGAGGCTGAAAAGATAGTTTACACTGATGAGTCAGCACCCTTCGGGGACACAGTGAAGACTTGGACCTATACGCTAGTTAAGGTGGCTGAAGGTTTAGGCGCTAAAGACTTGTTGATGACTATGTGCACCCTCAAGCCCGGTGAGGGCGTAGCACACCACTCACACCCCGACCAAGAGGAAATCTACATTCTAGTGAAGGGTAGATCGCAGGTTCGTACAGACCGAGAGAAGGTTGAAGCTGAAGCCTACTCATTCTTCTATTTCCCGCCTGGCTGCCCACACTCAGTCTATAACAACTCCAGTGAGAGTTCTGATTGGCTATTTGTAGCCTCCAAACCTAAGGAATAAACAACCTAAAGCACTCTTAGCCTCTTCAATCGTTACCCAGCATCCTTAAGTATCTCCATAAGCCAAGCAGTGAATTCGCTGGTTAGATCCACCCTACCTGTAATTGGGTAGGGCTTCCCATCCAAGTATCGCTTAAACCCTGGAAATCTAGCCCAGCAACCCTCTTCCTCCTGAGTTTGGAGTAGATACTTAACAACGCTCTTAACAGCCTCCCCGACATCCCTATCTCCAGTTATGCTGTAGAGTGCAGCGCACCCCCAACCCAGCTTCCCGCTTGGTGGCGAGGCATAAACATCCTTACTGCATAGCTTAGTGAAGTTGAAGTATTTTTCTGCAGCTTCAAGATAGATCCGCTTATTGGTTGCGAGATATAGTTTCGAGAGGAATATGATTGGGTATCCAAGATAGTAATAGTACTGCTGAGTAGCTTTAGCCTCAACAACTCTATAAGGTGCCTCCTCCTCTGGAAATTCGGTTATTAAACCCTTCTTTGCATTTAGTGCCACATAGAAACGCTCATCCGGCTCTGGCTGTACTGATAACAGCCTTAATAGGAAGTTACCTGCGCCCTCAGCCTCCTCGATACAGCCGAGGTTAAGGCACGCTAAACCGTTATATGACGCTGATAACGCATCCTCAATATAGTTTCCTTCAGGGTAGGGCTTCTCATTACAGAAGCCTCCTGTCTCCGGATCCCTATACTTCAACATATAACTGAATCCGGGGATTGATAGATCGAACCTTCCAAGTTTATGGGCGCCAATCACTATCCAAACATTAAGGTACGTGTAGTATCTCCACTGGAACCACTCTTCCGAGCTTCTTGGCTCCCCACCTGAAAAGTCGCCGTTACTCAACATGAAGTCCGACTTTATGTAGTTAGCTGTGAGGTTCGCCTCCCTCAATCTTCCAGCCAGAGTCAGGGGCCAAACCACCTTATAGTAGGATTGTGGGTCTCTAGACGGCTTTTCGCCCTCCAGCCTTATGGAGCCATCCTCCCCCTGCCTAGAGATCAGCCACCTGACGCCTCTGTCTACAGCATCCTGAATTGAAGCCCTCTCCTCCATAGTGAATAATTCTTCACTTTTACACCTACACAAATTTAGTGGCCTCCGAACTTTATTGCACCGTATTTTTAGAGAGGAGCTGTCAGTTAGCTTAACTTAAAGTGATTGAGGCTTAAATCAAGCCTCTCTCCTTTAACATTACAGCAGCCTTCTCTCCGCTGGTCGTTGCTGAGGTTATTGCGCTAGATATCATCCTGACAGCCTTATCATAATCCCTCAGACGAACCCTTTGAATACTCTCCTCAAGGTTCAGTCTAGCCTCCTCCATAGCGTTCATTCCGGATGCATTACGGGCAATCAAAATCTCGCCAAGCAGCACCTGCAGGAAGAAGAGTAGTAACTTCTCAGCTCCTGAACGCTCCTCATCACTCATGAATCCCACATGATCGATCAGTTTGGCAGCTATGATCAACTCAGACTTAATCCTCTCAGCATAATGGAACGAAATTATAGCTTCCTTTATATCCTGCAACCTAAATCGCTCCAGATAGGAATTCTCAGTTGAGATAATAAAAGATTTGCCTATAATAGAAGCGACATCCGCATTTGAGGATAAAAACTATTTTTTAGTTCAACCAATATTCATTTGAGAGGCTTTAGGTGTTTAGGGAATGGAGAAGCTGATAATAACTGTGGCTCCAACAGGCTCTGTGCCTCGTAAGAGAAATACGCCGTATCTGCCTGTGACTCCTGAAGAGATAGCTGAAACAGCCTACCTCTGTGAGCAGGAAGGCGCATCAGTCATACATGTGCATTGTAGAGACGAGAATGAGAATCCGACATCGAACTATGAGATCTTCCGGGAGACTGTGGATAAGATACGTAGGCGCACCAACCTCATAATTATGGTCTCAACTAGCGGTATAGCTGGACAGACAGACGAGGAGCGGGCTCAACCCTTAAGAACAATGCCTGAAATGGCGAGCCTCACACCAGCATCGCTTAACTTTGCCGGTCGTAAACCACCAGTCGTCTACATAAACGATTGGAGTACAGTCACGTTCCTCGCCAAGAAGATGCTTGAGATGGGGATTAAGCCTGAGATTGAGGCTTTCGATGTAGGCTTTATCAGTCAAGGAATCAAACTGATAAAGCTTGGTCTTGTGGAGAGGCCTCCCCACTTCCAGTTGGTTATGGGTGTTGATGGTGGAGTACCGGCTACTCCTGAAAATCTTATTCATATGCGTAACCAGTTACCGCCCGACGCTACATTTACGGTTGCGGGTGTAGGTAGAGCACAGTTAAGCATGAACACTATGGCTATTCTTCTAGGTGGACATGTGAGGGTTGGGCTTGAAGATAATATATACTACGCTAAGGGTAAGCTTGCCCCAAACGAGGACTTCGTTGCTAGAATAAGAAGGATAGCTGAAACGCTTCAGCGTGAAGTAGCTACGCCCGAAGAGGCTAGAAAGATACTGGGCTTAAAACAGAGATGAGTGGAGGATAAACAGAGACGGTTCAGCTACTTCATATATAGATTCAGATTAAGTAGTTTTTAGGCATTGCATTAGAGAGTTAAGATCTCTGTTTATTGAAAGATGATTGTTCATCTCTCAATTCTTTATTATAGATATTCAGATACCAGCTTTTTTGAGAAGGTCTTTGAGAGAGCAACGATCGTTAAGACTGGTGGAGCGCCTGGAGCTTTTGGAAATACGCTGGCATCACTTACAAATAGGCGGTTAATCTCACTCTCCTGATCACTATTTAATATACGTCCTATCCCAGCTGTTCCTCCTGGATGAGCGCTTCTGACATTAGTTGTGTAAAATGAGTCGGGAGTTACACCAGCTTGCAATAAAATCTCTCTTGAGATTTCCTCCCCTTTATTCAGTTTTTTGCGGTCGTTTTCTGTGACGGGTTTATGTATTGTACCATCGATATTCACTCTACCAGCGTCATCATCGGCAATCTTAATCATTAAACCCATGGTTCTATGCCTCTTGAAAGCACGCATCTTCTTGATGAAGGGGGGATATAAAAACATGTGTAGAGGAGTGTCTAAAATAGGCGATATTATGAAGCCGTATTTCTTATGAAATTCCTCTATTATGGTTGCCATACCTATTTCATCCTTCATGCTCCCTTCTTTTACTATACCATAGGTGTTGACAAAAAGATCAGCGAAGAGGTTGCTTCCCGCATTATTTAACCCTGATCTTTGAAGAATTATTGGAGTGCCTATCCCACCGGCTGCTAACACTACATTTTCAGCTTCGATCTCTGAAATTCCAGAAGAACTCCGTACACGAACCCCCTTAACCTCACCCCGTGAGTAAAGCACCTTATCTACCGATGCTTCAGTTATAAGCTTCGCACCGGCTCTACGTGCCTCTCCTATAAACTTTTGAGATGTCCATTTTGCTCCATACCGACATCCCAGAACACACATTCCACAACTTTTACATTTTGAGAAATCAATGAATTTAGGCATAGGCTTCATATCATACCCAAGCTCTTCTGCAGCCTTCATTAACATTTTAGTCCGTTCTCCCATCAGTCTCTCAGGGAGTGGTGCAACACCGAGTTCCTTTTCAGCCTCTTTGAATTCATCTTCTAAATCGATTCCTAATCTCTTCAGATCCTCTTGAAGGGCTCTAACGCCATTTCCTAATGTAACCATTGAGCTGCCGCCAACCATTATTGTCCTTATAAGTTCTGTTCCCTCAACCGACTTCTCACCCGGATAGAGGCTCCAAAAAGATCTGGAATAAAAGCGGAGAGCCCTCCTCTCAGTTCCTAACCTGTGATATCTTCCGTTCTCTACAATAGTAATCTTCCGACCACGGATCGCTAGTTCCCTAGCGACTGTTGCGCCGCCAACACCAGAACCCACAACTAAAACATCACTTTTAACTGAAGTCCTCTCCATAAATAATGCATGAGTTTTTATGCTTTCATGTATATAATTTTTTAGTGTTTCCGTTATTCTTTGAATTATGAGCTGAGCCATCTAAAAATGTTTGAAGCTTGATCTAGGAGATGACTAGAAGAGTTCTGCTATAAAACCTACTAATCGAAGGTTAAGAGTGACTTGAGAAAGGGGAGAGAATCTACATCTTGAATAGAGGACGAATCATTGCGGAGGGATCTGTAAGGGAAGTCTTCTCAAACCTTAATTTGATGGGTGAGGCGAGCCTTGAGCTCCCAATAATCACT
>CAZHYI010000041.1:0-8048 GCA_964536595.1 uncultured Candidatus Bathyarchaeia archaeon | reverse complement strand
GGAAAAATTTATTCTTCTAGCTGAATCTGACGACTGCGCTGTTGAAGCTATAAAACTTCAGAACTTCCCGATTTACGGCTTACAGTTTCACCCTGAAAGATTTAATAATGAATATCCAGAAGGACTTAGAATTTTAGAGAATTTCATGAAGATCATTGAATGATCTAGAAACTTAAGATTTTAATCCATTCTTGTAGCTTCCTCAATCATTTCCATAAATTCTTTATCTGTAACGTAAGACTTTTTAGCCAAAGAAAGCTTTTTAATGCGCTCTAGAATCTTGGGTATTCTATCTTCAGATATCGAAAGACCTAACTCTTTAAGCTTAACCTTCACAGCAGTTTCATCACTCCACTTAGCTAAGATAACCTCACTCTTTTGTCCAACAATACTCGGATGGAAAGGAAATGCGGCCTCCGGAATTCCTGCATCTTCTAGCCTCTTAATCACTCCGAACGGCTCTCTCGCAAATGCGTAATCACCAACTATGGGCTTATTTTTGGAGAGTTCTATTCCAGAAATCTCCTCAACAAGCTTACAGACCTCATATAGCTTCTCATAATTAATCTTTAAATCTAACCCATAGAGTGTTTTCAAGCTTAAAGCTACCTCTTCAAGGGCTGGATTTCCGCATCGTAATCCTAAACCATTAACACTTACATGTACAGCGTCTACGCCCGCCACATATCCACTGAGAGCATTTGCTGTTGCTAAACCATAATCGTTATGTACATGTAACTCCACAGGTATGGACACTTCCTCTTTCACCCTTTTAACGAGATAGAACACAGCTGGAGGTGACGCTACACCAAATGTATCAACCAAAACTATAGCTTCTGCGCCGCCCTCTTCTCCCTTCTTAATGAAGTTGATTAGTTGATCCCACTCAGTTCGGAAGGTATCGATCAAAAACAGATTGACGTGGAGACCATGATCCTTAGCATAATCCATATTTTCGATAGTCCTATTAATCACGTCTTCTCTTGTCAATTTATAATCGTACTTTATTAAAACTTCACTTGAAGGGGCACTAAGGGTGATGTTTTTCACGTCACATTTTAAGGCTATGTCTATTCCTTCTTTCTTGTTAAATCGGAAGATTGTGTATATATCGGCCTCTAAACCCGCCTCTGCAACAGCCTCCAGAGCCTCTGGATCGTCAGGAGAAATGAAGAGGCCAAGCTCGATTCGTTTAATTCCTAGTTCATTTAATGCTTCAGCTATCTTGAGTTTATCATATTTATCAAAAACTACTCCTGAGGTTTCTTCACCATCCCTTAAGGTTATATCATGAAGCTCAAATCTCTTGGAGGGATTGAAGTCTTTCCAGATCTCTGGCAGATAATTATAGGGGCTTACAAACCACTTCCCTTTAACCCAGTTCTTTGACACGTTAAATCACCAGTTACTATTATCCTATCTTAATAATCATTCAAAACAGTTTGGTTACTTCCGTAAACTATATCTCTCTTTATAAAATATTAGTGAAAAGAGGGGTCGAAATGGCTTCATTAGTTGAGGAAATAACATACTTCACGGAGAAGGGAGCAAAGAATACCGATAAGGTTCTAGAGTTGGCATTAGAGAGAGCAAAGAAGAGAGGTATAAAGAGTATTGTTGTAGCATCTACCTATGGGGATACTGGTGTAAAGGCAACTGAGGTTTTTAGGGGCTTTAATGTAGTTGTGGTTACTCACCATACTGGATTTCAAACACCAAACATTCAACAATTAACTGAAGAGAACCGAGAGAAAATACTGAGGAATGGAGGTAAAATATTAACAGCGACGCATGCTTTCGGCGGCATAGGAAGGGCTGTCAGGAATAAGTTTAACACTTATGAGGTGGACGAGTTAGTGGCGAATGTTCTACGACTCTTCGGTCAAGGAATGAAGGTTGCTTGTGAAATAGTACTTATGGCTGCTGATGCAGGCTACATAAGAACAGACGAGGATGTTATCGCCATAGCCGGTACAGGAAGAGGTGCAGACACAGCGATTGTGGTAAAACCGGAAAATGTAAGTCGGTTCTTCGACATGAAGATAAAGGAGATTATATGTAAGCCTTTATAGAATGGCTATTCAAAACTCTCTTTATTTTTTAGCTTTAGAAAAAAATTAATTCAGCTTCTCAATGACTTCTTTCATGAAGAGTTTTATTCCATCGGTTCTTGGGAAATCCAGAAACCTAAGTATGAAATACTCAACTCCTAGATCTGCATATTCTAGTATTTTATCTCTTATTCTCTCTGGAGTTCCTATGAAATGCGCATCCCAATTTTGATCTTTAAGGAAAGGGCTTTCTTTGGCGATTTTTAAAGCCTCACTCTCATCTTTCGCTATAGCTACATGGCCACCCAAAGTACGCTTTATTTCGTTAGGGTTCCTACTAACCGCTTCGCAATGAGCCTTTAGAACATCAATTTTTCTTATATACTCACCCACTGTTACGTTTGCAAGGTTCCACCAATCTGCAAAGCGGGCGACAACCCTCAGTAAGAACCTTTCCCCTCCACCGCCGATCATTATGGGCGGTATAGGTTGAGGTTTAGGATTGCAGTAAGCATCTTTAATCTTGTAAAAATCACCCTCAAAACTCACAGAGTCCTCACTCCAAAGAGCCTTAATTATCTGAACCGCCTCTCCCAACTGGGCTATTCTCGTCTTGGCGGATGGGAAATCGTATCCGTAAGCTAAATACTCATCCTTCTTCCATCCAGCACCTATGCCTAAAATTAATCTTCCATTGGTCAGCGATTGCAGAGTTGCGGCCATCTTGGCTAGTAAAGCAGGATTTCTATAAGATTGGCATAGAACGATATTTCCAAAATCTAAATCTTCATATATACTGGAGAAGTAGCAAATCGTTGTCCATGCCTCTAAAGTATCTGTCTCTACACTTTGAAAAGTAGCCCAAGGCACAAAATGATCAGAAATCCAAGCTGAATTGAAGGTTCCTTCAATCTCATCTAAGAAACGCTTAATCTGAAGGATGAAAGTTTGTGTGTCACTATCATCGATGGGGAAGCTTGGCATTCTCCAACCAAAATTTAGCTTCTTCAATCTAAACAACCCTATTTAGAGAGTTAAGGGATAACCCACATTTGAATCTTATTTTTATTTTTCTGTGGAGTTTTTGAAAGTAAAAATATGATGTTCTTTTCAGTTTTTCCACAAAAAAGTAAAATGGTTAAAATCCAAAATTAAGAGTTGTGAAAAATGGTTTCGGAATCTTCTGATCTGTTATTGGGTATAGATATAGGCACAACTCGAACTAAAGCTGTACTTTTCGATTTGGAAGGTAAGGCTTTAGCGTCTCAGGAAAAGGAGTATATGGTACACACTCCAAAGCCTGCTTGGGCTGAGCATAATCCAGATGTCTGGTGGAAATCACTTAAAGAAGTGGTGAATAGACTATTTAGGAAGAGCGGTCTTAAACCCAATGATGTTAAGTGTTTAGGGATCTCAGTCTTAACTCCCGCTTTGATTCCGGTGGATAAGAACGGAAGCGCTCTAAGAAACGCTATTCTGATGATAGATCAGAGGGCAGTCACTGAGGCAGAGTTTATAGGGAAGAGGGTTGGAGAAGAAAAGATATTCAATATTACAGGAAATCGTATAGCTCCCGGCACATATACGGCACCAAGCATGCTATGGATAAAAAACAATGAAACAGAGATTTATGAGCGAACATACAAGTTCCTCCATCCTAACGGATACATCGTTCATAAGTTAACTGGAGCATTCACAATAGACTACACTCAAGCCTCAGCAACCCTCCTTCTAGATATAAAGCGGAAAAGATGGGATGAAAACCTCTGCAGTAGCTTAGGGCTCTCTCTGGATAAACTCCCTGAGGTATATCCATCCTGGGAGGTTGTGGGCGAATTAAGTGAGGAAGCAGCACGTGAACTTGGTTTACATGCTAGTATACCAGTCGTTGCAGGAGCGAACGATACCGCGTGTGCGTGTATTGGGACAGGTGTGGTTGAAGACGGGATGGTTTTAGAGTCTATTGGGACCACGATCACTTTATCGTATATAACAAGTGAACCGAAGTTCGATTTGAGAGTTCTAAATAGACTTCATGCAGTGCCGGATAGATACATATTGATGGCTGCCATGTCGACGCCTGGAGCGGCTTATAGATGGTTAAGAGACGAATTCTATGAAGGATCATATAAGATGATGGATGAGGAGGCTGAATTCTCACCTCCAGGAGCAAGCGGCCTTATCTTCATGCCCTACCTCTCTGGTGAGAGAACACCTCTCTGGAACCCGAATGCAAGAGGCACACTGTTCGGTTTAACGCTTACTCATACCCGTGCAGATGTAACGAGAGCATTTCTTGAGGGTGGAGCATACTGCGTTCGAGACTCTCTAGAAGTCTTCAGATCACGTAACTTCAGAATAATAGAAGTTAGAGTAACAGGAGGAGGAGCTAAGAGTGCTTTATGGAGGCAGATAATGGCTGACGTGCTTGGTTTACCATTGACTCTTCCAAACACTATTGAAACATCCTGTTTAGGCGCCGCCATTCTGGGAGGAACCGGCGCAAAAATATTTAGGGACCCGAGAGAAGCTTCAAAGAGGCTCGTAAAGATAATTGGTGAAGTGAAACCGCGTTTAGACATATATGAAAAGTATCAGAGATATTATAGACTATTTAAGACGTTATATGAAAACTTAAAAGAAGTGTTCGATGAACTGGCTGATCTAGCATCTCTATGAAATTTCTTTGGCGGCTTCCTCGGCGGATACACCCTCATGAACAACCATTCTTATGGCTTTAGCCATAAGGTCGGGTCTCTCATGTGAGAATAGATTTCTACCGACAGCTACACCTATGGCTCCAGCCTTAATTGAGTTTTGAACAGTCTCCAAAAATTTTAAGTCGCTTTCAACTTTAGGTCCACCTGCCTGAATAACTGGTGCGGTACATGCATCTACAACTTTTCTGAAGGACTCTAAGTCTCCTGTGTAGGAAGTTTTTATGTAGTCTGCACCTAACTCTGCAGCAGCTCTAGCGGCATACATCACCCTATCGGCTTTATACCACTCCTCTTTAGGTATAGTCTCACCTCTCGGATAGGCATGAATGAATAAAGGTACACCCCACTCTAAACATGCCTCAACGAACATACCTGTATTTCTCAATTGTTCAATCTGCATGTTGGGACTATTCCCAAATAGGAAACCGATAGAGATTCCATCAGCGCCCAGCTTAATGGCCTCCTCAACGAACCCTATCGGTGCATCGAAGTGAGGATTAAACGGTGTGAAGGCGGTTAACTTAACGATTAGACCGATGTTTCCCGCGAAATCTGGGAAAATCGTTTTCACATTTCCAGGGTTAAGTATAACAGCGTCTGGTTCTCCCTTCATTATCATGTTTAGTGTATCCTTTATTTTCTTTATACCCTTCAAGTGGGGGCCGTGCTGTAAACCATGGTCTAGAGCCGCGATGAAGATTCGTCCAGTCTTCTTATTTATTAGTCTACCCAATCTATGTTTCTTAGCGACTTCAGACAGTTAAGTCACCTCACTCCAATAGATTATCCGTGTGAAATTTAATTTTATTGCGTAAAGGGGGTTAAATCATTGAGTTCACGATTATTGGTTTTAGTCCTTCCAGCTTGATCCTCCTCTCTATAACGGCTTTAACATCTTTTAACTTGAATTTACCAGTGATTAGGGGTTTGAGGTCTATCTTCCCTTCCGCCATCATCATTAAAGCCCTCTTGAAGGTATTTAGAGGAGCATTTTGACTTGCAGTAACGTGAATCATCCTATAATGTATAATGTTCGGGTCTATTGTAAGTTCGGAACCTAAAGGAAATCCGGCGAAGAAGTTGATGCGTCCCTCCTTCCTAAGTGTCCTTAAAGCATCCTTCGCGGCGTTCACAGAACCTACAGTAAGTATAGCAGCGTCTACCCCCAAACCCTCTGTTTCCGCCATAACTCTCTCAACAAGATTCTCCTGAGTAGGATTTATGACGATATCTGCTCCGATCTCCTCAGCTAACCTACGTCTGCCCTCATCAATTTCACTCACAAAGATCTTACCTGCACCTGAACATTTAGCGACACTCAACAACATTAGACCCATTGGGCCTGCACCAATTATCAGGAGGGATTCACCTATCTCAAGATTAAGAATGGAAACGCCATTTAGGCTGCATCCTAAAGGCTCAGTAAGTGCCGCTTCCTCTGGAGGTAGAGAACTGGGAACTTTAACCACATTGCCTTGTTTAACCAGTTCAGACGAAACTAAGACATACTCAGCGAAGGCTCCATTATAGTCGTATCCAAACGTTTTTCTATTCAAACACATGTTTTGATGCCCACGCTGACAGTAAAAGCATGTACCGCAGAAAACGACTGGATATACTGTTACCCTATCTCCCACAGAAAACCCCTTAACTTCTTCTCCAATTGCAGCTATCTTACCTACGAATTCATGTCCCAGTATAGTACCGGTGTCCGCCTTTTTTTCGCCCTTGAATACTCTCACATCAGAGGCGCAAACAGAGGAGAACTCGACTTTTATGAGTATATCTCCATGGTTAACTTTTGGTATCGGGATCGACTCAAACCTCAGATCTCCAGGGCTATAATAAACATTCGCCATCATACTCTCAGTCATATGGATACGCTCTCCCTTCCAACTTAGTAGTCTCTTCTTAATTGATATAGGTTATGTACGCAATCCATAAAAAGAGAATGGAGCAGCTAGGGTATCTAGACTTTAAGATGACGACGCCCATCAGAAATTTAAGACGAAAGAGTTAATTCATATTATCGAATAAAACTACCTGAAAGTTTGAAATTAAAATTAGTAAGGTAATTAGGAATGCAGTGCTCCAAAATAAATTAGTGGAGTTAGTTAAGCTTACTAAATGAAACCTTTGTGCATTGAGGGGTGTGGATTCACGCTATTTCCATTTGGGTCTTCAATAAAAACGCTTTTCTGGCTTTACCCTTGCATCACTCCTGTCTCTCAAGTAGAGGAGCAAACACAAAGTCCCATAGAGGCGTTATATGACAGCATAAGACTTGTGATTAAAGCATTCTCATATTTGATCGATCTTCTCGCGAATTATTTAGGAAGTGCTGAAAACGCATTATATGCCGTACTAACACTCTTCTTGTTGATCATTGTAGGAATCTTAATATATAAACTGGTAAAAGAGAGAGCGGACAGCACTACTCCGCCTTTTTAAGAATATCAAGAATCTCTTTCACAGCACTCTTTAACCCTATAAAGACTGCTCTAGCAACTATGCTGTGACCTATACTGACCTCTCTCAAGTGAGGAATCTTAGCTACAGGAGGTAGATTTCTAAAGTTTAAGTCATGACCAGCATTCACTTCAAGACCTAATTCATGAGCTAACTCTGCACACTTCCTCAATTTCTCCAGCTCTTTCGATATCTCCTCAGCTGTTTTCGCCCTTGCGTAGATTCCAGTATGCAACTCGATTCTGTCCGCGCCTACTTCCTTTGCGGCTTTAATTTGGTCTTCTTGAGGATCTACGAAAATACTTACTTTAATACCTGCCTCATGAAGACGCTTTATAACATCTCTTAGATGCTCTTTTTGATTAATAACATCTAGTCCACCCTCAGTTGTTAATTCACCAGGTCTTTCAGGCACAAGCGTACATTGATCAGGTTTAACTTCAAGTGCTATCTTAATCATCTCTTCCGTAGTTGCCATTTCAAGATTCAATTCTGTCTTAATAGTGGCTCTCAGAAGTTTGAGATCTCTCTCTTTAATGTGGCGCCTATCCGAACGTAAATGAACAGTTATACCATGGGCGCCAATAATCTCACAAAGTAAGGCTGCAGTAACCGGGTCAGGTTCCACACCGCCTCTAGCTTCCCTTAATGTAGCCACATGATCAACATTAACGCTCAGTTTAACCAAGATCACCACCGACTTTTAATTAATATTTTTGAACTTTATATCTTTTAATTGAAGAGGATAGAGTCATATGAAATAGGAATTTTCGAATTTTAAAAACTAGAAGAGAAGTCTGACTATTCT
>CAZHYI010000040.1:0-8048 GCA_964536595.1 uncultured Candidatus Bathyarchaeia archaeon | reverse complement strand
GTTTGTTTTTCAGCTGTTACTCATTTGAGGGAATCGGCTTAAGGCTTATTCTTGGAAAAATTTTCTTCAATTATACTTTGGTTCATAAGCAACGATTCAACATCATCATAAATATTATTTAGTCTCGTCGAAACCCATTAGAGTAGCGTATAAATCAGTTGTGGATGGATGTGAGGTTGAAGGTTGCTGTTACGGGTAAGGGTGGAGTCGGTAAGACAACGCTTGCGGGTACACTTGCATGCCTATTAAGTAGGAAGGGGCTTAGAGTTCTAGCTGTAGATGCAGATCCAAACGCAAACCTATCCTACACATTAGGCTTAACAATTGAGGAGGCTGAAAAGATAGTGCCGATCTCTGAGAATTGGTCCCTGATAGAGGAGAAGACAGGGGTCAAACCAGAGTCTTATGGAAGCGTATTCAAGTTGAACTTCACGATCGATGATATAATATCAAGGTTTGCTGTTCAGACTCCGTGTGGGGTTAGCCTCTTAGTTATGGGTGTCGTTAGAGACGCTTCTCAGGGTTGTATGTGCCCAGCAAACTACCTAGTGAGGGCTCTGCTTAGGCATATATTGGTTAGACGGGGTGAAGCAGTCATAGTTGATATGGAGGCTGGGACGGAGCATCTGGGTAGGGGAACAGCTAAGCATGTTGACTATATGTTGATCGTTGTGGAGCCGACAATGAAGTCCTTAAGGACAGCTCTGAAAATAAGAGAGTTAGCGATGAAACTGGAAATTAAGAATATACTTCTAGTGGGAAATAAAATAATGGATGAGAAGGATGAAGAGGCTATCCGAAAATTCGGTGATGAAAACAACTTCAAAATTTTAGGTTTAATTCCTTATGACCCGAACATCCGTAGAGCAGACTTTATGGGCACACCGCCGTTAACAGCGTTCCCGTCTTCACCAGCGCTTATTGAGATGGAGGCTATCTCTAACCGTCTGTTAAAATAAAAGTTATAGGTTGAGGGCTTCAATCACGCCCTTTATGCCTATATCCCTCTTAATACTTGTAAGCACAACCCTTATTTTGGGGTTTATTTGTTTAGCGTCAGCAGCCAGCTTTTCAGGATTCACCTCCATGGCTCCGGCAAGGTCGATCTTATTTATTACAGCCACATCTGAATTCAGGAAGATGTAGGGATGCTTAATCACCATGTATTCGCCTTCGGTGACGCTGATGACAACGATTCTTTTGTGCGATCCGAGATCGAACTCGGCCGGGCAGATGAGGTTACCGACATTCTCTATGAAGAGTAGGTCTATATCCTCAAGCCTCAATCTCTTTAGAGCCTTACTGATTAGGTTTGCGTCGAGATGGCACTCTTTACCAGTGTTTACTTGTATGGATGCGACACCGTGCCTCTTGATCCGCATAGCATCTATCGTCGTCGTCAAGTCGCCAGCTATCACAGCTATTCTATACTGATCCTTAAGCCTCTCAGCTAAAGCCTCAATCAGGGAGGTTTTGCCTGAACCTATAGAGCCCATAACGTCGATTGCTGTAACGTCATACTTATCCAGAATTCGTCTATTCTCTTCAGCTAACTCCCTATTCCTCTTGAGGATGTCCTCTTCAAGCTCAATGTCAAAAACTTCGCCTTCCTCAGCTGTAACGACCTCGGAGGATAAATCCTTATTCGTCATAAAACCACCACTTAGAAGATGTATATGCACTTTCAAAAAGATTATGTTAAATCTTAAATCTCAAGCATCCACTCTATTAAGTGAGCTGGAGACGCGGCAAATGCATGAATTCTCAACCATGCAGATGATCCTAAATAGCGTTCTTGAAGCGGCTGAAGCTAGGGGTGCGGATAAGATTCTGGAGATCCGTCTTAAAATAGGCTCACTCACATTTCTCAATCCTGAGCAGTTAGGGTTCGCTTTTTCTGTACTCTCTAAGGATACTTTGGCTGAAGATGCTAAACTTAAAATTAGCATTGTGAAGCCGAAAATAAAATGTTTGGATTGCGGGTATGTGGGGCGAGGGAAGTATGAGGGGCCGGAGATTCATGTGTTAGGTGTACCGGTCTCTATAGAATGTGAGAAGTGTGGAAGCAGAAACATCAAGTTTATTCATGGTAGGGAATGCGAAATAAAGAGCATCTCCATCCTTATTAAGGATGAGAAGAAACCGCACGTATAGTTCCTTCGGGTCTGGAGAGTGATGGGGGATCGGGTGGTTCAGGGAACTATTGAGGTCATTTAAAGCTATCCCGATAGCTACTGAGTACTGGAAGCCTGGATCAAACTATATTGAGATTATAATGAATGCTGTTAGGGGTAAGATTAGGGATGGCGATTACCTGGCGCTCTCAGAGAAGGCTTTATCCATAGCTACTGGTAACTTGATGGATGAGAGCAGAATAAAACCTGGGTTTCTAGCCAAGCTTCTAGCCTCCGTATGGACTCGAATTATATGGGGCTACATTCTCGGGCCCTTATGCCACTTAAGAGGGGAAACCATAAGGAGAATACGTAACTACCCCAAAGTTGAGGGGAGCATCCATAAGGAAGCCGCCTTAAGAACTGTTGGTCTACTAGACGCGCTTCTATATACTTCTGAAGGCGGAATAGACTGTAGCAACCTACCTGAAAGCTATGTCTGTTTACCGCTGAAGAATCCGGAACGCATAGCTGAGGAGGTAAGGATGGCAGTCAAGGAGAAGTTGGGGAAGAACATCAAAGTAGTCATTGTGGATACTGATAAAACCTACAGTTATAGGAGCCTTCACATATCCTCCAGGAAGAGCTGCTTGAAGGGAATTTATGGGTTGGGTTTCATCGCTTATCTTTTTGGTAGAGCGTTAAGGTGGAAGGCTAGGGCTACACCGATAGCTCTTTCAGGCTCAACTGTCAATGTTGAGGAGGCTCTTAATGTGGCGGAGTTGGCTAATAGGTTTAGGGGTCACGGGGCTGGGAGAACAGTTTGGGAGATGGCTGAGAGATTCGGTGTTCCGCCAGATAAGGTTTCGTGGAGGATGATTAAGTCTGTGGAGCATAAACCAATCGTGATTATCCGTCGGAGAGCTAAAAGGTTAAAGAGGAGGAAATCTATTAAAGTCGATCAATCAATTCAAAAATAGGTGGAGAGGAAATGAAGATAGTCATACCTGATGATTATCCGCCAGTGATTTCTGGGACTAGGCATATTGAGAGGCTGAAGGAGCTCGGTGAACTCGTAGTTTACACCAGTAGGCCTGAAAGTAAGGAGGAGCTTATTGAACGCATTAAGGATGCTGATGTAGTGATTAATATAAGGTCATACTGTAAATTCCCGGCTGAAGTATTGAGGGAAGCGAAATCCCTTAAGCTCTTATCGATTTGGGGTACAGGGACGGATAATGTGGATCTGGAAGCCGCTAGGGAGCTGGGAATAACTGTGACTTACACTCCCGGCACCGCAACGGAGTCTGTTGCTGAGCATGCGTTGGCTCTTATGCTGGCTGTTGCTAGGAGAATACCGCAGATTGATAGGCAGGTTAAGGAGGGGAAGTGGGTTAGGGGTTTGGTGACCCAACTTTACGGAAAGACCTTAGGAATAATAGGTACAGGACTTATCGGTTCCCACATGGCAAAGCTAGCTAAGGGCATAGGTATGAATGTTATTGCTTGGACATTCCATCCGTCAAAAGAGAAGGAGAAGGAACTAGGCATAGAGTATGTTCCTCTTGAGCAGTTACTGAGGGAATCCGATGTCGTGTCCCTTCATCTTAGGCTATCAGAAAAGACTAAGGGATTGATAGGTAGAAAGGAGCTTTCATTAATGAAGCCGACAGCCTTCCTGATAAATACCGCTAGGGGAGCAATAGTTGATGAGGAAGCCCTGATAGAGGCGTTGAGAGAGAGGAGGATTGCTGGGGCAGGGCTAGATGTTTACTCTAAGGAGCCATTAGACCCGGATAGCCCGCTTCTGAAGCTGGATAATGTCGTTTTAACGCCTCACAGTGCCGGGCAGACTCCAGAAGTTTTAGATAAGGGTTTAAGTATGGCTGTGGAGAACATCGCTAACTTTCTAGCTGGCAAACCGACGAATGTGGTTGTTGCACCAGCAAAACCTAGATGAGTATGTAGCCGCCACCTCATACCTCCAAAACTTCACCAATTTTTCTAGAGGAACCTAAGAGAAAGTTTCAGTTTGTTCTGCATGTGAAACGTTCGGGATGTTGAGTAGAACTGCTTCTCTTTAATTCCGAGAGCAATATCAATAAATTCTGGAATAACAGCCCTAACGAAATTATTGCTGGGGGTTCCCCAAACGATCCCGCTGCATGTGGGCACCAAATATATATAGAAGATTTTGTCTCTGAAGCTGTAAGCTGCCTCCTTAGCTCTCCCATACTTAGGTTTCCTCAGAATTTTGAAAGGCCAGATTTTACATGCTTTAGGCTTACTGTTCTGGAGGGTACAGTAATATCTGTTCCCGACTCTCCCCAGGAATATGCATGAACCGTCCTCCCTCTTCCCGAGATAGATTTTGGTGAGGGAGGGCTTAGCAACCCATGCACCATAAGCGTTAACAAGCTTTAACCATTCATCGAACCTGAGAACCACTTCATACTCGTAACAGCATTTCCCGCACCGAATGCACTCCCAATTATGTACGAAACGCCAAGGAACAGGGAGCAACAATTTCCCTCCACGGTTAATTCTTTGATTTATAGAGGCTTTCTTGAGGCTTACATGTTCATTCCTACTGTAACAATTGGTTTAGAGACTATGTTTTTCGTTTTTATCGGTGAAATCTGTAGAGGAAAATGGTGTGTGAGGGGTATCCGAAGTGTGGGTTTTCGCAGAATCTTTCAGCCTTTATGGGTTTCCAACCTAGAATCTCATAATCATGAGACACCACCCTGACGCCTTCCTTCAATTCTTTCTCCAACTTAACCTTAACCTTACTGTTAGCACTCGTCGTTAAGTAGAGCGTAACTATATCCGCATCGCTGATATCAACATTGAATAAGTCATCATTAACTATTTTAACCCGATCTTCAAGCCGCTCTTCACGCACCTTCCGGATCGCCTTCTTAGCTAAATCGCTTCTTAACTCTATACCTACAGCTCTGGCTCCAAACTCCTTTGCGGCCATAATTACTATGCGTCCATCCCCACAACCAAGATCATATAACACTTCATTTGGTTTAACTCCAGCGAGGGTGAGCATCTTCCTAATTACGGGATACGGAGAAGCTACAAACGGTGCTATATACAACTCTACTTTTACCCTCCACCCTTTCAAAAAGGTTAAAAACTTCCCTTATAAGTTTGTCTCTCCCCTCACCAGAAACCCTTCATTAAAGCCTTCTTCTCTCCCTCAATGACCAGATCATAGAATCGGTCTGTAGCTTTAGACTCCGCCTCCAGAATCTTCTCAACATCTTCAAGATGGAATATTCTAGCTGAAAGAGCTATAGCAGCCGGCTTTCCGTATTTCGAGATTAACTTAGCGGTTTCTAGAGCCCTTTTAGCTATTCTTCTCTCATCCTTCGTGAGTTTCTTCCCCTTCTTCTCTATGAGAGAGTAGGCTTCATCCTCAGTCAAGTTTAGTAGCCCTAGCCTTCTTGAGCCGCACTTCGGGCATTTAGGTGTGTCAGGTAGATCCTTCATTCTGATCTCCTCTATGAAACCCCAGCATTCGGTGCATAGGAAGGTTCTGGTCTCATTGAGCAATCTAGCCTTAGTGGATTGAAGGATCAGCATCCTTAATCTTTCAGGTGGAATTATATCGGTCTTCATATGCACCTTCTCTATGCCCTGCTTGGCTAGGGGTGTAGCCTCCCCATAGGTCTCTATACGAACTATCTCAACCTCACCCCTCTTAATCATCTTGAAGAGTAACAATAGATGATCAATATCCACATCCTTAGTTAGAACCTCCTTCAACGCCTCATCATAGATCACTGTGCCCTCGAAACTTCTTATTAGACTACTGAGACTTATTCTACTCACATCAGCCTGCTTCTCGATAGCTCCGAACCTCCTAGCCACATGCACAATCCTCCTCTTGAAAATGCCAGTCTTGGAGATAGCCTTAATCAACAGCTCCCTTATATCCATCTCATCCATACTCTTCAGTTCCTCAAAGAGCTCCTTAACCTCATAGGAGTGTAAATCACCCATCGTCTGCAGGAGTATTCTGTAGGGGTCATGCTGAACGGTTACAGCGTAGCCCAACTCTTCACCTATTATGTGTCCAAGTAGCTGAGCTAAAGCCCTGTTAGTCAGTGAGCCTAAATGGGCATGGATCACTACGAAGTCCTCCCAATCCTCAAGAACGATGCGTTTGTCGGTTGGCACCGTATAGCCAAGAGAAGCTTGATTATAGGTGCTCTCAATAGCGTTCTTAGCCGTCTCTGAATCCACAGGGTACTCTTCAGCTATCCTTGCCGCTACCTCCTCCAGCTGCATACCCTCCTCCACAAAACTCTCAATGAAAGCTCTAATTCTCCCAACCTCCTGAGCGACATCGAAGGGTACAGGTATCTCCTCCCCAATCCAGCTCGGTATGGCTCCGGTTGGGTCATCAACAGCCCTAACATATATTCGGTCACCCCTAACGCTATGAATCTTCCATGGGCTACCTCTAATTATGAACTTAACACCTGGTTTACCGTACTCCGACACAAACGCTTCATCAAGTATCCCTACAGCGGTATCATTAGTCTCATCAACAACTAGGTAGTTCCTCTCTTCAGGTATCATGGATAGGTTGCTGAAGTAGTATTCATAGAGAGCCTTAGTCCTTAAGGGCTTAAGGGCGACCTGATCATCCTTTGAGATCCATGCTAAACGTGGAAATCTAGCATTCATATATTCAAGAGTTCTCTCAAGCTCCTCAAGGGTTAAATCTGAGTATGGATAGGCATTCCTGAAGAGCTCAAGTATCTCCCTGAAGTACCACCTCTTCCTCCTAATCAGTAATCCAGCTATCTGATGCGTAAGCACATCATAAGGCTTCGGAGGAATCTTAACTGGCTCAAGATCCTCCCTCAACGCCTTCTTAGCTATAACCATCGACTCTAAGGTATCATCCGGATCCATAGTTATTATGACGCCTTTAGCTATACGGCCGATCCTGTGGCCGCTGCGACCGACCCTCTGAACAAGCCTTGTTACTTGGCGGGGACTCATATATTGGATAACCATATCTACATGTCCTATATCAATGCCTAACTCTAGGGAGCTTGTGCAAATCAACCCCCTCAAGCTTCCATCCTTCAGTCCCCTCTCAGCCGCTACCCTTGACGGCTTAGCCAGTGAGCCGTGATGAATAGATATTGGAAGATCCATATTCCAAACCTTAAATCTACTGGTTAAGACTTCAGAGATGGAGCGTGTATTAGTGAAGAGAAGAACTGACCTTTGCCCCTCAATCAGGTTCTTTATGACCCTCAGTCTTGACGCTACTTCAGGATGCGTGTAAAGTTGAGACGCAAGTTTGAAGTCTTCCCTTTCAGGCTTGGGATACAGTATTTTGATGTCCATCATCCTAGCCGCTGAAACCTTAATTATCTCAACATCCCTATTGGCTCCTACAAGAAACTTCGCAACACGTTCAGGACTTCCTATAGTGGCTGAAAGACCGATCACCTGGAAATCTTCATTAGTGAGCATCCTCAGCCTCTCCAAGGCAAGCGCCAGTTGGCTTCCCCTCTTACTATCCGCTAATTCATGAACCTCATCAACGATTACGTACTTCACATTTCTTAGATGCTGCCGCATCACCCACCCAGGCAATATAGCCTGCAGAGTTTCAGGCGTAGTTATCAGTATGTCTGGTGGACTGCGGGCTTGTCGGGTACGCTCCCTAGTCTCAGTGTCTCCATGCCTCACAGCCAATTTAAGATCAAGATTTTTGCACCACCACTGAAGCCTATCAAGCATATCCCTATTTAAGGCTCTGAGAGGCGTTATGTAGAGCACCATTATGCCTCTACCTCTCCTTGGAGACTGAATAGCCATGCTGAGCACTGGAAGGATAGCTGCTTCAGTCTTGCCTGTAGCTGTAGGCGAGATCAGTAAGACGTTCTTTCCCTCAAG
>CAZHYI010000039.1:0-8174 GCA_964536595.1 uncultured Candidatus Bathyarchaeia archaeon | reverse complement strand
TTTCAGGATATTTCTTCATGCGAATCTTTGTTTTTCACAGCTGGGAACTTAATAAGCTTCATGGGAAGAGGTAAATTTCCTTCATCTTTCCACATTTTATGCATTTCAATTTGATGTGAGAGCTGTGCTCATCCTCTTCAATTGGTTTACAGTAAATCTTATTGGATGGTTGTTAACGTGAAGTCTCTGTAAGGAAGCCTAAGCTTTTTGAAAGGTAAGAGTTTAAAACTGCGTTTTTAAGAGTAGCAAGTAAAGTTCAGCAAGACTAACAAGGTTCCAGTAGTAAAAACTGTATAGAGAGATAAGACTTTACTGCCGGAGCCAGTGTTGGTTAGGAGTTAGTTAGTCCAGCTTTCCCCAGTCTTAAAGTTTATGGCTTCACGCCTCCTTAACCTTAACTCAACTACACGTCCAGAATCCAGTCTAATAACGTTTTGAACGTAATCTTCAAGATCCCTGATATGACTGATTAGAAAGATCTGTTTAAATTTGGATGAAAGATAGGTCTCAAGAAGCCTAATTATGCCGAATCGTCTATCCTCATCAGAACTGGCGAGAGGCTCATCAAGAAATAGAAACTCTGGATATGCACCTTTAGCTTCTGGGAGTAGAGCCAAAGCGAAAGCGAGGCGCATAGCTAGAAGTATCTGATCCTCAGTTCCGCCGGAGAATACCTCCTTAACCTTGAACTCTCCAGCCTCCGGATCCCAAACCTTCAAGGTGTAATCTTCCTCTAACCTCACAGCCTTATATCTACCAGCCGTTATAATGGGTAGTAATCTACTCATGTTTCTCTCCACGTTTGGTCTAACACGGTTCCTCAAAGCCTCAGAAGTCTTCTCAGCCGCTTCAATGGCTATCGTCAAAACCCTTAATCTATGCTCGAGTTTCTCAACAACCGCCTCCTGCTCAGAAACCTTCTCTGGAAGATTCTTATTCTTCTCAAGATAATTCTTAAGCTCCTCTAAAGTCTTCGCTTCATCCTCTCTACGCTGAAGCAGACCATAATAATTCCTCTTTAAACTGTCCAGCTTTCCCCTATAATCCTCAAACACCTCTTCAGAGTACTGGATGCCGGATGGAAGTTCAGGAAGAATCAGCCTTGACAATGATTCATTAAGCTTTGACAGTTTCTCCATTATATGAGTTGCCTCCTGCTCCTTCTCAGTTTTCTTCATTAATTCCTCTCTTAGAAGCTGAGCTTTATTCCTCAACTTCTCCCGCTCAAAAGTGTCCTTCTCGTAACTCTTAACCACGCTATCAAAGGCCTCTTTAATGCCCTTCTGGAGATTAGCTTCCAGAACTGTGAGGTAGCGTGGGATGGAACGCATCTCTTTGAGAGCGGTCTCTTCTTTACTCTTGGCTTCGTTCTCTAAAGGCTCTAATCTATGCATCAATTTGTAAAGCTCCTCTTCAAGGCGCTTCAGAGTCTTACCCTCCACCAAGTAAGACCGCAATTTAGACTCTGCGATAAAGTCTCTGAGCGTTATAACTAAAGTGAGGAAAGATAGAGCGATAAATAGAATTGCTGGCAAGTTCATATCTAGAAACAACATTAATATGGCTAACCCAAATGTCACTGCAAGAATAATGAACTTTAGGCTATACCTTGAAGATCCAGCCTCAATCTTTGATAGTCTCTCTAGATCTATAGATTTCAGCTTCTCTCTTAACTTAGATATCTCCCCTTCTATCTCCTTACATCTGCCCCTTATGCCCACAATATCCGCTTCAACCTTTTCCAAAGACCGCAGCGTTTCTTTCACATCAGCTAGAACCTTTCCAGCTTCATCTAGATCCTCATAACCCTTAAGGCTCTCCTCGACTTTTTCAAGCTCTCCACTCCTCTTATCAAGCTCACTTATGTCCTTCCTTAAGCTCTCTAGGTAACGGTTCAGAGAAAGTATCTCGCCATTAATCTTATGCCTCTCATTTAGAATATTCCTATAGGACTCTAAGATGCTGAATGTTTTTTGAACTTCACCTAGGGATTTCTCTAACTCCGCTATTTCTCTGTCTAAACGCTTTATGGACGCTCTAAGGCTCTCAAATTTTTCACGTTTCTCCCAATACTCCTTAAGTTGCCTCCTCAGCTCATCAAGCTTCTGCCTCTCAAACTCCAACCTTCCAGGCCTACTCGGAGTCCCAGTGATGGATTTACGCTCCTCCTCCATATCCTTCAAGGCTTTATTGAAGCTCTCCAGATTAAGGAAGGCGTTTATGACTCTCTTACGGTCTTCAAGAGGCTGCCTCACAAGACGCTCAAGATCCTTCTGCGCAACAACAGTACTTGCTATGAGCTCTTGAAATGATATTCCACCCATAAGTCTCCTTATACTATCAGTCACATTCCTCTGTCCCGTAGCCTTTATGTCTTCACCTTCAGGCAGAACCTGCCACAGTATAGCTTCGGTCGGGCGATTCTTATAGATAGTTCTCTCTACTCTGTATTTCTTGCCGCCTAACAGAAAATCTAAACGTACGATGCTTCGGTTACTTCCGTATGATATGATGTCTTCTTTTCTGGCTCTCATGCTTGGCCTTATGACTTGACCGAAGAGAGCGTACATAATAGCGTCCAGTATTGTAGATTTCCCGCTTTCATTGGGTCCATTAATTAGAGTTATTCCTTCAGGTAAGGGAACCTCTTTCTCAAAGTTGAGGCATTTAAAGTTGGAGACGTATAGGCTGGTGAATCTTACCATGCACCAGCCTCCTGAAGTTTACTTTCACAGAGCCTTTGCGCTTCAAGTATTACGGCGCGTTCCTGCTCCTTAGCCTTCGAGATTAGAGCTTGGAAGTAACGTCTAACTTCCTCCAGCGGTGTGGTTCTGGGCAAGGGCTCCATAACCTCTTCAGTCTCAATCTCTAAATCCTCCTCTTCTATAAGTAGAGTGAAGAATTTGTCTTGAGCGTGGGATAGTACATTTGTTCTTCTGTAGGTTGAGAGGCGGGCTACATCTATTACGCCTTTAAGTCTTAAACGTAAAATTAAGTTCTTATCTTCAAAACTGTCTAAAAAGGCTATTAACTGCTCGTCCAAGTCTCCCTTCTCAGAAACAGTGAAGTCTATAGTACGCATAGGCCTAGCTGGGGTCTTAATGAAGTCTTTAGCGATAACCCCTTCCCTATCAATCTCTAACCAGACGAAACCCTTATCTTCACTCTCCTCCTTGAAAGTCACCCTTTCAGTGCTGCCCGGATAAACCGTATAGACATCATTGATCACGCTCTCCTGATATTTATGGAAGTGCCCGCAAGCCAGAAGATGAATGCCTTTAGGGATGAATTCTGGATGAACTGTAGGTTCATAGCCAATATATCCCTCAAAACCGACTATCGGGTAATGGAGCATAAAAACATTAATGTCATTATTGATTGGTATGCGTTTATCCTCTAGTGGATCTTGGTCATAAGGCAATGTGGGGTCGTAACTTAAGCCAGAAACCGCCACTCTCAAGCCATTTATGCTCATTGTGTAACTCTCGATCTTAGAAGGGTCTTGGAAGAAGACTGTGTAGCCTGAATTCCCGAATGTAGCTAATGGGGAGCTTCCTTGTTCAACATTCTTAGGCGTGTCGTGATGCCCACTAATAAGGAAAATCTTCACTCCCTTCTCATAAAGCTCCTTGAAGAGCTTCATAACTCTTGCTCTAGTCGGGTTTCTGGGAAGAATATGATCGAAGAGGTCTCCAGCAACGAGGAAGAGGTCAGGCTTCTCTTTTAAGGCGTATTCGCAGACATGCTCGAAGCATCGGAGAAAATCCATCTTCCGCTCGTAACGTTTAGACCCGAACCGAACTGCGGGGGGGTCGAGATGATTATCTGCTGTTAGAACAATCTGTACGCTCAAGGCTAAACCTCCGAGAATACGCCTCTGAAGGGAAGTTGTCTCTCCCTAGATTTTCTCCGGACCTCGTCGGCATAAACCTCATCCCTAGCTCTCTTAAGCATTGCAGCTATGTCTATATCAGCTCCACCTTCCTTAGTCAACCTCCTCCGCACCCTAACCATGATAGGCAACCTCGTCACTTCACCAACGATTATAGCCTCTCCAGGATTGAGGCCCGGCAAGTCATCTAGGAGGTCTTGGCTCATCCTTTCAGAGCTTTGAGCAACAGCATTCTGGTCATGAGGATTGGTAAGCCTCATTATTATTTGGCTGTTACATTGGCTTAGACTATCCGGATGTATTCTAGATGGACGTTGAGTTATTAGGATTAGGAATAAACCGAACTTTCTGCCCTCAGCAGCGATCCGCCTAAGAATGCTGGAAGAGAAGGTTCTATGGTTGCCTGAAGGAATGAATCTATGAGCTTCTTCAACTATGACGAAGACAGGGTATGGAAACGCGCCCATAACGACAGTATCAAATGTCTCATTCAGTATTCTAGAAGCAATGTAATCCATACTTACATCGTCGAGGCCTGAAAGATCTATAATCGACGCGTGCATAGGCTTCAGAATAGCATTTATGGGGGTTGATTGAGCACTGAAGACCCTAAGTTTAACCAGCGCCCTAACATACTTTATGGATGATAATGCACCTTCCCTTAATCCTCTATCATCTTCAGATCTACTCATCTCCTCTAATATACTCATCAGATCCTCGGGTGTATAGTGACTACCAGATTCCTTCAGCCTCTCCAATCCCTGCCTAACAGCTTCACGGATCTTAGCCCAATCTCTACGGATGCCAGCTACCTCACACACATCATCCTCTGAAAGTGTGGGAAATGCTACTTCATACTTCTTAAGATTCTTGATGTTTTCCTTCCCATATCTCCCTGTGCTTGCAGGATTCCTAAAGACCGTGATTCTATCAGAAAGTTCATGTGTATCTCCCTCAGGAGTCAGTGATAGAAAAACGTAGTCAGCGTGAGGATCTATCACCACAACTGTTGATCCTAGTTTAAGCAGCTCCTCAATTAAGACGCCGGCGCAATAGCTCTTTCCAGCCCCTGTTTGAGCTATTATTGCTAAGTGCCTCCTAAAGCCTGATACTGAAAGGTGTGCTGGAACATCAGGTCTTGAGATTAAACTCCCAATATGGAGGCACTCTCCCTCTGGGTAGGAGAAGAATTTGGAGAGAAAATCTTTAGGCGCTACGTAAACTGGGTTTCCGGGAACCACAGCTCTTCTTGGAAGCTGTATTCTGAAGCCATTCTTATCATCTATTGCGTACCCCAAGATTCTCGCTTTGATTAGAGTCTTAACCTCATCTATGCCAGACTCCTTTATCCTCTCCAGAGACTCAATATCTAAACGTTGAGTCATAACTTCACTCATCGACACTACTCTTTCGACTTGAGCTAAAACCTCAACCTTCCTTAACGATCCATCAACATACTCCCAAGATGGAACTAGAAGATACTCCCATTTTTGAGGGTACCTATCTTTATCAGATATGAATAGGAACTCTGTCGGTGTCGCCTCTCCAATTATAAAGCCTGCTTCTTTGAGACTATGGTATTCTGACACGTCTATACCTCCTCGTATGCGTTAAGATTGTTCCTAGTTCCTTCTCCAAAACCCTCTCATAGATACTATCCAGATCCTTATTCGTTAAGCGAACCTCCTCATCAACCCTCTTCAAAAGTATATTATAATTTCTTAAACCAGCATACCCCGCCCTTAAAATAGAGTTTATCGTCCCCACAACTCCCGGATTTTCTATAAACACACTTTCAAGATTATCCTTCATTCTTTTATCAATTCCTAACACCCATGAAGGAACATCAATTCTTAGGGGAATGTCATGAATATCGAAGAGAAGATGATAAGTTACTATGGTGGAGGACTCAAACACTCGATTATAAACATTCACAGCTCTCTCAATGAACTCTTCTTCTGACATATCCGTCTCGAGCAAGGCATACCTAAACTTACTACTCATGTATTTCTTAGGATACTTCTCTAACGCCGTAATCTCTCTCCTAGCCCACTCTGGAAGACCCAGTAGTATTGGGGTAGAATAGCCCGGCGCTTCAGCAAAATACCGAATCAACTGAGAGTCAGGTAGACTCCTCGCATTCTCCATCAACATGTTACCGATGTGCCCTAGGAGATTGCCATGCTTAGACTTTAACTTTCTCAATAAACTTAATGAGTAATTCGGTCGGTCCTTAATGAAGTGAATAGATTTCTTTAGGAGGTTTAGATCTTCAGTCTCCATGTATGGCTCCAACCTCTTCAACTCATCACTTATCATCCTCTTTAAGAGAAGATCCCTGAAGTTTTCCACTCTCGAATCCTTACTTACACCCACTATTATTACATTCCTCCTTCTACATTCACTTAATAACTTACAGAAGGCTTCAGCAAGATCTATTAGGAGGGTTCTGTCGCCCTCAACGGGCGTCTCTTCAGGTGGATGCACTAATCTGCCATATAATGAACCATCAATCAATAAAACATTCTTTGAGCCTTTCATTCGATCTAAGGCTTCAAATGCAAGCCAAACCTCCAACAGTTCAGACTTATGGCTTATATACCAATGAATATCCTCTTCACTCCCTCTCGACCTAAAAATTCTCACCTCAAGATTTCTCAGCCTTTCCCTACGGTTCGATATAGCAAGCGCTCTAGAAACGAGTAATCTAGCACCGTTCCAGTATTCCCTACTGCCCACACTTCCATCAATCGCGAAGATATGGGCGTCCTCAATAAACTCTTTTTGAAGTGGATGCCAATGCTCACTAAATAGTTTATTAAAGTCCTTTAGGAGAGCGTCTATCGGTCCTCTCTCCAAAATATGGTTGAATTCCTTCTTCTTTTTCCTTATTTCCTTTATGAAGAGGTCAATAAACTTGGGCAACTGATCGTTCAACCCATTAAAATATTCGTCTTTAACGTGGCGTTTCTATAAAACTTTAATTACAGGTTAATTAATAAAGTTACTCGCTCTGAAGGTTTTAAGGTGGATTACGTTCTTTGGGAAGAAAGGTGTTCATCTCAGGGCCTATTCACGGTGTGGAGGATAGGCAAAACTACAGACTTAGAATTAGGAATTTGTTGTTAAAGTATGGTTATGAGCCGATTGATCCTTGGCAGAGAGAGAAGAAAATACTCAGTTCAATGGGCACCTCATGGTGGAAAGAGAGGTCAGTGAGAGATATAATAGAGAAGGACTTAATGGATATTGATGAATGCGACATATTAGTTGCGTACCTACCTAAACTTTCAGCAGGGGCATGTATGGAACTCTTTTACGCTTATAGGAAAGGGAAGAAGACGGTTGTGATATGTGAGATGGACGACCCCAGCCCCTGGATAATTACGCACTCTAACATTACAGTTAGAACCCTCGAAGAGCTTGAGGAGGTTTTAAAGGAAAAACTTAAGAGTATATGAAGATGTAGGGTTGAGGAAGAGGAATTGTTAGATTACTTATATTCTACTGGTGGTCTCATAGGGCTCTTCATGGCGTCATTAGTGGGTCATCTAACAATAGTGTTTAAAGACGTTATATTTGTGCCGCTTCTCTTCCACATGAGGTGGCAGTGGAACCCTCTAATTTTAGGCTTTGTAGGTGGATTGGGAGGAGGCATCGGAGAGCTAGGCGGGTACTTTATGGGTCGGGGAATCGGAAGATTGACAGGGAAAGAAAGTGAGGGAAAAGTTCCAAAGTTGATTGAGAAATTGGGATTAATAGGGGTCTTAATCTCTGCTTTGACTCCTTTACCCGACGCGCCTCTCCTCCTCGTAGCTGGTTCTCTCCGCCTCCCTATAATACTTATACTGACGGTTGAGATACTGGGTAAAACTATACTATATTCTTTAACAGCTTTGGCGGGTAGAACACTCGACCCCTTACTTCTTAAGTTTTTCCCCTACCCATGGGACTCTGTATTTATTCTATTAGTATCCATAGTTTTCACTGTCATAGTTAGTTGGAGACGATCTAGAAACGCCATATTCTCCCTTATCCTAAAAATGTATGAAAGAATCAGAAAACTTCTTTGACTTAAAGTAAGGCTTAAACTAAATTATTTGAGAAATTAAATTCTCAGTTTTTCTTCTATGAAAAGTAAGTATTTTGGAGAATAGATCCGTAATATTTCTGTTTTGTAAAAAGATTCCTACGTCTCTTGAAGAATCTGAACTATAATCATCGGGATCTCTAAAAGAGAGAAGAGTAGCTTCTTCATCAACATTCAGAAATAAAATAGGGG
>CAZHYI010000038.1:0-8243 GCA_964536595.1 uncultured Candidatus Bathyarchaeia archaeon | reverse complement strand
GTCCTAACAGAATTGAGGAGAATGATAAGCCCGCTAGAAGACTCGCTTAGGAACCCTGAAAAATGTCAGAAGGAGTTATTGAGGGAGCTGCTTGAGAGCTATTCAAGTACAACATATGGCTTAGAGCATCAAGCTCAAGAGATAGAGAGTGTGGAGGAATATCAGAGAAGTTTTCCAGTTCTCACCTATGAGAGGCTGAAACCATTGATAGAGAGGGTTATGGAGGGGGATTATCGAGCCCTGCTTCATGAGAAGCCCTTAAAATGGGTTTTAACTCGCGGCTCTACAGGAAAACCTAAGCTTTTACCCGTCACTAGAAAGCATGTAGAGGAGATCTTTAAGTGCGGCTCAAGAGCGCTCATAGCTTACATACTAAGGAGTGGCGACTACGAATTGCTTGATGGAGGAGTTCTGAATTTGAATTTACCCTCCATAGTAGGCACTTTGAGATTGCATGGAGGGAAGGAGCCGTACGGCTATAGTTCGGGAACTTACGCCAAGCTAAATCCAAAATTAGCTGGTTTAAAATTAGTTCCGAAGCAAGAGGAGATCGATAAGCTTACTGCAGGAATGACAAAGGAAGATTGGGAGAAGAGGTTTGAAGCGGTCTACGAGAGGGCAGCTTCAGAGAAAATTATCGGTGCAATCGGTGTAGCTCCAGTCCAAATCTCCTTCGCTAGATACCTAAAGAAGAGACATGGCATATACCCCAAGGATTTATGGCGTTTTCATGCGGTCTTTAGTACAAGTGTGCCTAAGATTCAGACACGCTATAAGCCGTTATTTGAAGCCTATTATGGAAAAACACCTGTGATAGAGATGTATACCGCTACTGAAGGAGCGTTCGCTCAGCAAATTGATGATTTTCCTTACATCGTTCCGAACTATGATGTGTACTTCTTTGAGGTGAAGATGGGGAGAAAGTTTAAGATGCTTTATGAGTTGAAGAGGGGGGAGTGGGGCCGATTAATAGTCTCCACATCTATGCTTCCGAGATATGATATTGGAGATATGATTGAATGTATGGGTAAGAACTACTTCAGAGTCTTCGGTAGAGCTAAATTAAGAGTTGTAATAGAGCATATTCTATATAGGGCTCTATTCAAGTGGTTCCTTTAGGGCTTCGGGCTTCTACTCCTCTCAATCAACCCCTTAATCACGATTATTACTCCTAAAGCCAGTAGAATGATGGGCCACCACTTCTTAACCCCGAGGATAAATGCGGCTCCAATTACGAATAGCACTATGCCGCCCACTAAAGATTCTAAACCCAGTTTTTTAGACTTAACTGAAACTATTATGATTGCTCTAAGAATTAGTATGCAACCCAATCCTGAAATGAAGTAGGCCCACCATACACTCCAACTTATATAGTCATACTCAGCTAGAAAGAATGTGACGCCCAGCCAAATGAGGATTAAGCCGCCGATAATAGAGGATATCTTTCCATCTTCCTCCCTCTTCTCATACTTCTCTTCCTTCTCCTCCTTTTCACGCTTCTCATACTTCTCTTTATAATGGCGGGGTCTACCTTCCGAAACCTTGAGTGGGGCACCACACCTCACGCAGTATTTATCCTCTTCAGAAACTTCAGCTCCACATTTCGGGCAGTACGGCATACAAAATTCTCCAAACTAATTATATAGAAAAATTAATTGCAACAAATAGTTAAGTCTTCCCCTCTACAAGCTGAATTCAATGTTGTCTAGTAGGTTTTATTGAGAATATTTTGATGAGTAATGCGCTTAGGAGCATTAGACCCATAGCTATAGGGAAGATCACTGATAGATCTGTATGTTCAATTATTATGGCCATAATAACTGGCTGAATCGTTGCGCTTATACCTGAAGTTAAGAAGTAACTGCTATATCCAATTCCTCTATTCTCTTTAGGCGTTAATGTTGCAACTAGGGAGCCTATTGGGGACCACATGCCATTAATGAAGAGGGAGTACACCCCGTAAGCTGCTAACACATACTCTAAGCTGACGGCGTTGTAGAGAAAGATTAAGGAGAAGGCGCTGCAGGTAATAGTCGCCATCAAGAATCTTTCGTCACCGAATCTACTGCTTAAGTATCCGCTGATAAGGGATCCAAATATGCCTGTTAAGGGGCCTAAACTGAATATTAAACTTGAAATTTCTTGTGAGAAGCCTCTATACTCCACAAGGTATGTGGTTAGGAATGTTGAGATAGCTGAAGAGCCTAGAATCTGTAAACTCGTAATCACTAATAGAGAGACAAATTTTGGCGTCAAAACAGAACTGAGGTTCGTAAGGGCTCTCCCTTCTTTCTCCTCAACTTTAAGGCTCTTCCTCCCCCTTAATATTTCGCTTTTGAGAATGGGTATACACCACAGCATGATTGGGATGGCCCAAACTAAATATACTGTTCTCCAACCATACTTCCAGGCTATTAGAGAAAGGGATAATAAGCCAATTGTAGTTCCGAAACTGCCTAAAGCGTTGTGGTAACCCAAAGCCCTACTGGTGGATGCTCCTTTCACCATGTTACTTATTGCACTCATACCTGCAATGTGGTAGGTGGGTGAGGAAATTCTAAGGAGGGATATGCCCGCCACTAATGTCCAGAAGTCTCTAGCTTGACTCACAAGTAGAGCGGCGGCCCCTTCAATTAACATACTTCCCATCAAGAATGGTTTAGCTCCAAATTTATCCGCTAATACTCCAATTGGCATGTAAGAGAGTATAACGAGTAAGCTCGGAATTGAAGCTATAAGTGAGGCTTGCAGAAGCGTTAATTTAAACTCTTCTATGAAGGTTGGTAACAATGCTAAGTGAGTGAGAAGGAAGACCTCGACAAACATATGCGCTCCAAATATGACTATGAAGTTCCTCCTCATCAACCCTCCACTCATCAATTTGGGAGTTCTAGTTTAAGAGCATGATAAATAAAGGTTTCAACATGAAAATTTAGAAGTTTTCACTCACTCGTTTCTGAAAAGTTAAAAATAACACTTTATGGAGAAGAGTGATAGTTTTCTAATCCTTTACTCAATGAACATCTTAATTTAAACTTCGCCTTCTTCAACCACTGTAAACTTTAAGGCTTTACCTTCCCTATTGAAGATGGCTACGTCTCTCTCAGAGTTGTAGGGATACCCAACAATCATTAGGAATCTACCAAAAACATGGTTGAGGTCAGTTATGGAGGGCCTTAAGACTCCTGAAGGATGAGAGTGGGAGGTTCCAACTATGGAGAAATCTATTGGAAGGTGAACTAACGGAAAGGATGTGAATCCTCGCCCATGAATTGAGGATGGAGGAATTATAACCTCCTTAACTGTAACATTAATCTTCTTAACTTCTCCACGGAGTAGGAGGATGCTCTCCCTTGGATGGTGAATCTTTGAGTAGGTAAGGACGCTATCTAAGACCTCCCTTAAAATATATATCAAACTGAGCACCTCTAAACCATCAACTGATAATATAAACAATTAATAAAATTTAATACTTTAATGAAGTGTAGAGATAGTATGAGGAAAGCTTCAGCATTCTCTCCTGGCCACATCACCGGATTCTTCCAGATCTGTGATAGTGCAGACGATCCATTATTCAAGGGTTCTAGAGGAGCAGGGTTCTCCATAAGTAAAGGCGTAACCACAACCGTTACTGTTAAGGAAGCTTCTAAAAACTCATTTGAGATTAAAATTAATGGTGACTCCTCAAGACCCGCTCCAGTGTCTGAGTACGTTCTAAATCACTTCTTATCTAAGATGCATAAGCAATACAAGGTAACTGTTGACCATAGGGTGGATATTCCAGTGGGTTCAGGTTTAGGTTCAAGTGGAGCAGGGGCACTCAGCCTCTCATTGGCTCTAAATGAAGCTTTAGATCTAGGTCTAACCAGAATTGAGGCTGCTCAGATCGCTCATCTAGCTGAGGTTGAGTGTAGAACGGGTCTTGGCACAGTCACAGCTGAATTTTATGGCGGTTTAGAGGTTAGGGTGAAGGCTGGCGCTCCAGGATTCGGTAGAGTAATAAAAATCCCTTCGAAGGATTACTTAGCAGTCTTTGTTTGTTACAGCCCCCTCTCCACAAGCAAACTCCTTAAGAATGAGGCTTTTCGAGTTAGGGTTAACGAGATCGGTGGCCGAATGGTTGATGAGATCGCTAAGTCTCCGAATCCAGAACGCTTTATGGGGCTCTCAAGAGTCTTCACTAGAGAGGTTGGGATAGCATCCGACAGGGTTCAGAAGGTGCTGAGTGAGATGAGTGAGTATGGCTACACTTTCGGGATGGCTATGTTGGGCGAGACAGTATTCACACTCATAAGAGAGAATGAGGTTGATGATGTGGTAAGGCTCATTAGGAGGTTCGTACCCTCTAAGAGCGCTCTATATGTTACTGATATAGATTCGGAAGGTGCGAGACTGCTATGAGTGAAGTGTCTCCGGAGCACCCAAGGGCTGAATCCATAAAGATCAGAGAAAGATTGATAGAGCACTTCAGAAAGGGTGTTGTCGCAATAGCTGGCTTAATGGCGCATGGTAGAGGAGAGGCCTTTGATTATCTCATAGGTGAAGAAACATCCCAGAACGCTCTTAGAGCTGTTAGGGCTGCTGCAGCGGCTATGTTACAGGCGAAGCATCCAGTAATCTCAGTTAATGGTAATGTCGCCGCCCTAGCAGCTAGAGATATAGTAAGGTTGGCTGAAGCGTCTGAGGCTAAGTTGGAGATAAACCTCTTTTATAGGTCTAAGGAGAGGATTGATGCGATAGCTAAGGTTCTTCGTGAGGCTGGTGCTAAGGAAATTTTGGGTTTAGGTGAGGATCTAGTTAAGATAGCTGAGGTTCATAGTGAGCGTAGATGGGTTGATCCTAAAGGGATACTTTCAGCAGATGTTGTTTTACTCGCGTTGGAGGATGGTGATAGAACTGAGGCTCTACGTAGAATGGGGAAATGCGTGATAGTTATTGATCTGAATCCCTTTTCTAGGTCTGCTCAATGGGGCTCCATCACAATTGTGGATAATGTGGTTAGGGCGATTCCAGCGTTAATTAAGGAAGTGAAGAGGCAGAGAAGTCTAACCAGTAAGGAGAGAGAAAGGATTATTGAGGAGTTCGATAATAGACGGAACCTATCGGAAGCTATAAGACTCATATTGAATCGTCTATCTGAACTTTCGGAGAAAGGCGTCTTTATGGAGCTGAATATTGAAAAAGAATAGTTTTAAATTTGAGGCGTGCTACACTCTAATTAGGTGTGATGATTGCCGTATTGCCCCTATTGTGGAGCTGAATACACTCCAGATGCAAATTTCTGTCGTAAATGTGGTAAGAAGCTGCCTCCAGCCGGAGAGGCCATTGAAGCGGTAAAAGCGGTGAGCATACGCTCTCCTGAAGGCTTCATAATCTCAACAACCCCGATTGTGCCTGGATATAAAGTTAAGCGAGTGTTGGGAATAGTCACTGGCCTCACAGCAAGGACTAGGGGTGTCGGTGGAAAGATAATAGCGGGTATACAATCCATCTTTGGTGGTGAAGTAAGCGCATTCACAAGCGAGATGGAGAAAGCTCGTAGGGAGGCTGTTGAGAGGGCTAGAGAGAAAGCCATGAAGCTGGGAGCCAACGCCATAATAGGCTTAGACTTCGAGACGTCAGACCTATTCGGTAGCATCATACTAATATCTGCAACAGGAACAGCAGTTCTCGTTGAGAAGGAAGAGTAAATCCTACTAAAGTTTAAGGTTCAGCTTTACCATACCTTTAGATTTGCTATAGTTAGTATAGATTAAAAGTTTGGAAAAATGTGTTGAGCCTGTGATGACACCTTAATGAGTAAAGCTGCAATAAATCCCAAAATAACCCATTAATTCCCGATTGCACCAAATATGACAGGCTTTACCCAAATAATTTGGTTTAATCCTTTGAGATTAGAGCACCTTCATAAACCCTTGAGTAAGTGCACTTTCCTTCTAGAGGTTAGACCTTCTATTATGGTTATGGATTTCTAAGTATTTTATGTAGCTTACTAGAGACTTTATTTTGTTTCTTTGCATAGTTTTGTTTGTTTTAAGAGTGTTTTATGAATAGCTGTTTCTGCTATTTCTGATCCCAACTCAGCTATTCTTCTGGCACTCCAAATTATGAAGCTTATTTGTGCAACCATACATGGCTCTATTGGTTTTTTACCTTTGAAGTACTTGCTTACGGAGAATGATTTGCCGTGTAGGTATGCGTGGCTGCAAATGGCTTCCTGTAACTGTTCTTCAGTATTCTGGATCTCGATGTATGTATCTATGGCTTGATTTGCTAGTTCTATATTGTTAGAGAAGAAGCTATTTACAGCCATGTGACAGACACCATAAGCACGTTCGTTGATTTTAACAATTTCCTTCAATAGCTGTTCACCGACGATCTCCCTATTTTCTCTTAAGGCTATAGTTTTCTCAGCGATTCTCGCTGCCCAGTCAGCTATAAGCCTCAAGTATTGAGCGAAGAGTCTATACCATAAGATCATTATTGGCTTCTCTATGTTAAGTTTTTTAGCTATGATCTTATCTTTCTGGCAACTATTTAGTAGACGACCGATTATCCAGAACATGGTTTCAGCTTCCTCTTTTCTGCGTAGAGCTTCTTCAGCTATTACTTTATCGAACTTTGGAAGCGCATCTATAACTTCCTTATGTATAGTAGAAGCGATTATGTAAAGTCTTCTGAGTGATGTTTGTAAGGGAAACTTAGATAGATCTATTGAGCATTGTATCATAATTTGATTGGGAGTTTCCTCCATAATACCAATTCCCATGATGGAGCGTGTGAGTTCCCTAATTCTTATTAATTGTTCGCTCTTCAAGCGGTTAGTCGACGTTACTCTGATGGAGTCGTAGCCCAGCGAATAAACTCCCTTCAAGATCCTGCTTAACATGTTAGGGTTATTACATAGGTCAACGTTTATTTCAACCGCAGTAGCGGATTCTTTCTTCATTTGTTTGTTAGTCATAAGCTTTAGGGTTCCGTCGTCCTCTAGATCAAAGAAGATGGTGTCCCCCTTCTTTAGACCTACATTCTTCACCCAATCGTTAGGTAGTGAGACAGATAAGGTTGATGCTCCAACACGTTGCACCTTTCTAAATTCCAAGCTTACCCCGACAAAATATTTACAGGAAAGTAATATATAAACATAATTTAATCTTGAAAGGTTTGTAATAATATTGTATTTACTTTAAAAAATGGATATATTAACATAAATATAATTTTATTTTAAATACATAAAGTATATACATTTATCCTCACATTAATACAATTGAGGTAAGAAGTATGTTAGAGAGCACCCCTCAATTTAAGGTGGAAGAAAGGGGGGAATTTACTGTTCAGTGCGAAGGAAAAGAAATCATCATTAAGGGTGACAGGTTCTACACGAAAATGCATATATGGGTCGAGAAGACTGTTGAAGGGAACTTTAAAGTTGGATTAACTGATTACGCTCAAAAATTTATTCGAGAGAAGATAGGTCTCGTAGAGATCTTTAAAAATTATACTGTCGGAAACGAAGTTGAGGCTGGAGAAGTCTTCGGTGTAGTTTATGGAAGGTCCTACGCAAATCTAAATCTTATGAGGTGGGAATGTATGGCCTTCGACCTTATAGCCCCGATTAGCGGCTGGATAGTTAAAATAAATCATAAGATAATGGAGAATCCTCAATTAATAAATGAGGATCCATACGGGGAAGGATGGATAGCGATAATTAAACCAATCGAACATCAAAACAATCTAAGTGACCTTATGACTCCTAAAAGATACAAGAAGTTTCTCGAAAGAAAAGAGCGTTCACCCTTCAGAATAATTTAGGTGGAGGTGAAAAGTTGCATCGTTTATTTGAAGAGAAAGAATTAACCGCGGTATATGCAGGAGAAAAAATCCGTATAAAAACTGATAGGCTTTATAGTCGGACACACACATGGGTTAAAAAGGAAGAAGACATACTCAAAGTCGGCGTGACAGACTACGTACTGAAAAAGCTTAAAGAAAGAATTTCACTGATAGAAATGAACAAGAACCTCACGATCGGCAGCGAAGTAGTCGAGGGAGAATCCCTCGGAACACTCTACAGTATGCCTTACGCAAATCTGAAAGACATGCGTTGGGAGTGTAGAACATTCAAGTTGACAGCGCCATGTTCTGGAAAGATTGTTATGATACATCCGAAGGTAGTGGAAAATCCAACAATCGTAAATAGTGATCCCTACGGAGAAGGATGGATCGTAAAGTTAGAACCGACC
>CAZHYI010000037.1:0-8269 GCA_964536595.1 uncultured Candidatus Bathyarchaeia archaeon | reverse complement strand
TTTCAGGATTATCCGACATGATGATGCTTCTACCTATTATGAGGTATGATGCACCAGCCTTCAAAGCCTCTATTGCACTGCCACCTTGAACACCAACCCCTGGAGAGTAGATCGGAACCTGCCCTCGCAATATCTCATACACCTCCCCTACTTTCTCAGGTCTCGTAGCACCGACCACTGCGCCGTCAGCTCCCCACCTTAATGCCTTCTCAGCGAAGACCCTATACTGCGGTGTAGGTTCATTGCAGTTGGGATCCAGAACGATCTGCCCATACCCTTCATCAGCTCCTGGATGGCTCATGTAGACGAGTAGGATTACGCCTTTCCCTTCTCTTCGTGAAAGCTCAAATACGGGTTGAAGAGCACCCTTCCAACCCACAAAGGGGTTCGCTATTAAGGCGTCAAAACCCACATTAAAGAGCACCTCAGCAAACTTGACGTTGGAGCTTCCTACATCATTCATCTTGCAATCCATAATTACTGGGAGCCCGAAATTATGTGCCTCCCTTATAATCTTCTTTACGCCTTCTAACCCTAGTAAGATTAGGGTTTGGAGATTTATTTTAACTGCACAAATAGAGTGTTGAGTATCTCTCAATATGGTTAAGCTTCTCTTCAGAACACTTAGTGGCTGTGTGTCTGTTACATCCAGCGCCAGAACAATGTTTGCACCTTTCTCCTTCATGGCAATGTGGATTTGGTCTTTGAAGGACATAATTACCCTCTCTAAAGATTTACTAGGAACCTACGCCTTTATTTTTAACGATTCCGTAATCCTTAAAAATGTCTTTTAAATCAAAATGTGAGAAGAAGCAATTGATGAAGTTTGATGATAACTCGGGAAAAGGTGCGGTCTTAGTTTTAGAAGACGGGACCATCGTTGAGGGTGTAGGCTTCGGAGCTGTAAAGAAAGTTACTGGTGAAGTAGTATTTAATACTGGTATGGTTGGATATACCGAGGCTTTGACAGACCCCTCCTATAAAGGAGAGATTCTCCTACAGACCTACCCTCTCATCGGAAATTATGGTGTCTGCTCTAAACATTTTGAATCGGATGGCATAAAGGTTGAAGGTTACGTGATTCGGGAGTTATGTAAGGCTCCAAGCCACTACACCTCTGAGAAGAGGCTTGATGTATGGCTAGAGGAGGAAGGCATCCCAGGTATAGAAGAGGTAGACACAAGGTGGCTAACTAAGAAGCTTAGAGTTCAAGGTGTAATGTTAGGTATTCTCCAGGTATATGAGAAGGGTGATGAGCCAGACATAGAAAAACTTCTGGAAGAGGCAAAGGAGATTCCAGACCCCTATAAGAGAGACCTCGTCGGTGAGGTAGCTACAAAGGAGGCGTATGATTTAGGATCTAACGGCGAATATAGAGTTGTGGTGATAGATTGCGGAGTGAAGAGGAGCATACTTAAGAACCTCCTCAATATGAAGTTGGACCTAACAGTTGTACCTCCATTCTTTTCGGCAGATAAAGTTTTGAGTTATGATCCCAAAGGCATAGTGATCACTAATGGTCCAGGCGACCCTAAGAGGTGTGTAGACCTCATAAAGACGATATCTGAGCTCATTGAGGCAGATATGCCCGTGTTAGGAATATGCCTTGGCAATCAACTCTTGGCGCTTGCGGCGGGAGGGGAAACCTACAAGCTAAAGTTTGGGCATAGGGGACAGAACCATCCATGTATAGATCTGGAGACCAAACGTTGCTACATAACGAGTCAAAATCATGGTTTCGCTGTGGATGAATCCTCATTGGAGGGTACTGGACTTAAGGTATTCATGAAAAACGCGAATGATAAGACTGTTGAGGGAATAAAGCATAGGAAGAAACCGTTACTTGCTGTGCAGTACCATCCTGAAGCCTCTCCTGGACCCAACGACACAGCCTTCATCTTTCAGCTATTCAAGAAGATGATGGAGAAGGGGAGGTTGGGAAGCTAATGCCTAAGTTCGAGACTGTGAAGAAGGTTCTTATTATAGGTAGTGGCGGCATAGTCATTGCGCAAGCCGCAGAGTTTGATTACAGCGGCTCACAAGCACTTAAGGCTTTAAGGGAGGAAGGTATCGAAACGGTTCTCGTTAATCCGAACATCGCTACGATCCAGACAAGTAAGAGGATGGCTGACAAGGTCTACTTAGAGCCCTGCACTCCTGAATTCATAACCCAAATCCTGAAAAGGGAGAGGCCTGACGGGATACTGCTCGGTTTCGGGGGGCAGACAGCGCTAAATGTAGGTGTGCAGTTGGCGAGATCAGGCGTTTTTGAGGAGTTAGATGTGAAGGTTCTCGGTAGCTCAATTAAGGCGATAGAGGTTACTGAGGACCGATTATTATTCAAGAGGGCTATGGAAAAGGCGAATGTTCCGATACCGTCAAGCGATGCAGCCTACTCGGTAGATGAGGCGCTATCCATAGCTGAAAGGGTTGGTTATCCCGTTATTGTTAGAACAGCCTACATGCTTGGAGGCGGAGGCTCAGGAGTAGCATACAATAAAAATGAGCTGAAGTATCTGGTTGAGAGGGCGCTTGAGTGGAGCTTCGAAAAGCAGGTTTTGATTGAGCGTTACTTGGAGCACTGGAAAGAGATAGAGTATGAGGTTATGCGTGACTATGCAGATAACACCATAACTATAACTGCCTTGGAGAATCTGGATCCTCTAGGCATACATACCGGTGACAGCATAGTCGTCGCGCCAACCCAGACATTGACGAATAGTGAGTACCAAATGTTACGAGATGCCTCAATAAGAGTGATCAGGGAAGTAGGCGTTGTTGGGGAATGCAATATACAGTTCGGATTAAGCCCCTACAGCGATGAGTATGTAGCCATAGAAGTAAACCCGCGAATGTCCAGATCAAGCGCCTTAGCCTCAAAGGCGACAGGCTACCCCCTAGCATATATTGCGGCGAAGCTAGCTATCGGCTACACACTGCCAGAACTAATCAATAAAGCGACTGGAGTAACAACAGCCTGTTTCGAGCCAGCCCTCGACTATATAGTTGTGAAGATCCCCAGATGGGACTTCCAGAAGTTCCCTGGCCCAGTCGATAGGCATCTAGGCTCCATGATGAAGTCTGTTGGGGAAGTGATGTCTATTGCCAGAAGCTTTGAGGAGGCTCTCCAGAAGGCTGTTAGGGAGCTGGAGATAGGGAAGATAGGTTTAGTGGGTAATCCTGAAGATGATGAGCCTGAACCCATGGAGGAGATAATTGATAAACTCAAGAACCCAACTGACGAACGGATCTTCAAGATACCTAAAGCAATGAAGATGGGCCTATCCGTAGATGAGATATATCGGTTGACAGGGATCGATAGATGGTTCCTATACAAAATCAAGAACATTGTGGATATGGAAGCTAAACTCAAGAGGTTAAAGTTCGATGAGAACGATGAGAGACTGATAGAGTACATCAAGAAGGCTAAAAAGCTAGGTTTCTCAGACAAGCAAATAGCGAGATTCCTTAAAGTCGACGAGTTAGATGTCAGGAGGCTCAGAAAGAAGGCTGGAATCACCCCTTCATTCAAGATTATTGATACTATGGCTGCTGAGTGGCCCTCAAAGACCAACTACTGCTACCTAACTTATGGGGATACGGAGGATGATATTGAATTCAGAGATGACTTGAAAAAAGTGCTTGTTTTGGGTGCAGGCTGTATACGGATAGGCAGTAGCGTAGAGTTCGACTACTGCACGATGCATACAGCGTGGTCGCTCAAGGAGGAAGGGATAGATGAAGTTATAGTGCTCAATAACAACCCTGAGACTGTATCAACAGATTATGATATGTCAGACAAACTTTACTTTGAGGAGATAACTCTGGAGAGGGTTCTAGATATAGTTGAGAGGGAGAATCCCCTCGGTGTAGTGGTGAGCGTAGGCGGACAAACACCGAATAACTTGGCTCTTCCACTCGCAAAGTTAGGTGTACCCCTAATAGGCACCTCAGCTGAGAGTATAGATACTGCTGAAGATAGATCTAAATTCAGTGCATTACTTGACAAGTTAGGTATTCCACAACCCGTCTGGAGCAGCCATAAATCCCTCGAAGACGCTCTTCAATTCGCAGAGAGAATAGGATTCCCAGTGCTAGTTAGGCCATCTTATGTGCTTTCAGGAGCCGCTATGCGTGTAGCTCGAGACAGAGAAGAGCTTATTGAGTATCTCCATTTGGCAACTAAAGTTTCAGCGGAGCATCCAGTGGTTATAAGTAAGTTCTTTGAGAACTCGAAGGAGGTGGAGGTTGACGCTGTCAGTGATGGAAGGCATGTTCTGATAGGATCGATAATAGAGCATGTGGAGTTAGCTGGCACCCATAGCGGAGACGCTATAATGGTCATACCGCCCCAAACACTACCCATCTCAGTAATAAGCCGAATAGAGTACTACACCCGGATATTAGCTAACGCACTGAAAATTAAGGGGCCCTTCAACATTCAATTTTTAGTTAGAGATGGAGTCGTATACATTATAGAGCTGAATCTTAGGGCAAGCAGGAGTATGCCCTACACAAGCAAGTCGACAGGTATACCTCTACTATGGATAGCTGGAAAGGTTATGTTAGGGCGAACCTTACCAGACCTTAAAGTTCTGAAAAGGCCGAAGATGCTTCACGTGTCGGTTAAGGCTCCAACCTTCTCCTTTATGAGGTTGAAGGGTGCAGATCCAATCTTAGGTGTGGAAATGACGTCCACAGGTGAAGTTGCGTGTATGGACTATGACTTTTCAGGAGCATTATTGAAGGCTTTAATAGCTTCAAATGTTAAGCTTCCCGACCCCTCTAAAGCCGTACTTATAAGTGTGAGGAAGGATGATTACTCGAGAGCTGTGGAAATAGCTAAGAAGCTTTCTTCAGCGGGCTATCCGATCTATGCGACTAAAGGTACAGCCTCAGCCATTAAAGAGAGGATGCTTGAAGATGTTAAGGTATTGAGGAAGATACATGAGGTTGTTGATGATTATGAGGGCATCATTGAGAGCCTCATAAATCACGAAATAGGTCTCGTCATCAATATTCCCGACGTTCTGAATAGATACAGTATCGATGATAACTATAAGATTAGAAGAACAGCCGTTGAGTTCTTCATTCCTGTGATTACGCGTATAGAGACCGCTGAGGTTGTAGCTGACGCCCTCCTAAAGATTGGTCACAACACATTCCTTAAAGCTAGACCTCTAAAAGAGTATTTAGTGGGCTCCAGATTTCTCCATTACATATAATTTTTTATTCGCTTTTTATAGGAAAGATTGCGGGGCTAAAGATAACACAAAGATGGCGACTATCAACAAGGCAGTTATCTTTCTGCTTCTACTCACCCCCGTAACATTGTCTAATGGTTCCGGGTGAGGCTGGAACATCCAGAAAAGGGCGAAGAGAGCAAAGAACCAATATCCAGAAATGAATAAGCCAGCTATAGCGATCATTCCTAAAAGGTTTCTACCTCTGTTACCGAGGAAACAGTAGGCGATGTGTCCCCCATCTAACTGCCCAACCGGGATAAGATTCAGCATAGTAACCAACATACCGACATAACCAGCAAAGGCTACTGGATGAAGAAGAATCAATAGGTGTGGAAGATTATTTGGGTTGGGTGGAGCTTCAAGCACTAAATCAGCAATATACCTATAGAGAATGGGAGTATTTAATGTGCCTGGAGGGACCTGAGGAACCCATACAAGCTGTGATAGCCGAAGCCCTATAGCAGTTACCAGAATGCTTACTATGAAACCAACTATCGGTCCCATAGCGCCTAAATCGAAAAGTGCATCCCTATTCGGAATAAGCGACTTCTGCCTTATAACAGCCCCAAAGGTCCCAAGTGGCGGAGGACCAGGAATAAAGTATGGATCACTAGCCTCTAAACGGTACTTCCTTGCAGCCAGTTTATGCCCCATCTCATGTAACCCAAGAACGCCGAGCATCGCAATTGTGAATAACCCAGCGTTATAGTAGGGGTTTGTATATTCTGTGGATTGAAGATACCCAGCGAAGAAGGTTGTGCCTATCGTAGCCAATAGTAAGGCCATATTTATCCTTCTGTCACTAGGCTTAGATTTCGGCTTTAGGAAGATCTGAATTCTGATTCTACCATCCACCCTTCTCAAGGTGGCTGAGTAACCCATCCCGTCAAGCTCCATCAGAAGATCAAGGAACTTATTCTTAAGATTTCTATCTTCCCTCACGTAGAATGTTGGTATGTTGAACTCCACTAACTCATCTTCAACTTGAAATCTCCTCTCAACTAATACTCTAAATGTATCCATAGGGGAAGGTTCATGGAAACCCATATACTCTTCCATTATTTCGACTCCATAGTGACCATTCTAACTTTCAAAGTTATTAAGTTCAGTCGGATATATTATAACTTTATGTTTTCTCTTAACAACCAAAAATAAAGGCTTAACCCACATTTTAGCGGTTAACTAAAAGAGGGATTAAAAAGTTTTAAATCATCATAGAGGATACTTAAAAAGCAAGAGATGTTGCCTCATGAAAGTTGTTGAGGTTCCTGTTAACGAGTTCTATGGAGATAACATGTTACAATTAGACTTCCCTGAAAACTGGGAAGTCAAGGTAGCTAAGATGGAGGGTCACGATTCATCACCGATGACTGAGGAGGAAATTAGAGAGTCCATACAACACCCGATAGGAAGTAAGAGCATAAGTGAACTGGCTAAAGGAAAGAAAGGCAGAATAGCCATTACATGTGATGATCTTCAGAGACCTACTCCTGCTCACGCTGTTATCCCTTACATTATAGAGGAGTTAAAGAGTGCCGGAATATCTGAAAGGCAAATATTTATTCTAGCGGCTCTCGGAACTCACTACCCAATGAATATTGATCAGTTCGCGAGAAAGGTTGGGTGGGACATAGTTAGAAAGTTTGATTGTGTAAATCATAATCCCTTTGAGCATTTCCATGATTTAGGGAGAACCAGTAGAGGGACCCCCCTATTAATCAATAAAGAATTCGTTAAAGCAGACTTGAGAATCAGCATATGCGGAGTTAAAGTCCACTATTTCGCTGGTTCCGGGGGGTCTGGAAAAACTGTGGTTCCTGGGGTCTCATGGATCAACGCCATATCTTGGAATCATAGGGTTGTGGCTGGAATGTCTAAATACCGTGCTTGGAAGATAAGGGGTAATGATCCTAGAGATGATATGCAGGAAGCCGCTAGAATGGCGAATTTGGATGTAACTGTAAACTGCACAGTGAATGGGAGAAGAGAATTGATAGGTTTACATGTGGGCGATTTGGATGATGCGTGGCTCGAAGCTGTTAAGTTCTGCTATAGGATGCACTCAACTAAGGTTAATGATAAGGCGGATATAGTTGTATTGAACACTTACCCTCTAGCCCATCACGGCGTTTACAACTGGGGACTGGCTGAATCAGTATTGAAGGAAGGCGGAACAGTCGTAGCGATTAAGCATCACCCCTTAGGTACAGAGATTATGCATTACCATGAAGAGAGGAGAAGACACCTTAAGAGACTTGCTGGATACCCTGAAGAGAAAGGATTGAACATCCAAGGCCACCCTGAAGGAATATTCACAGCAAACTATGCTGGTAGACCTTGGCCTGTGAAGAAGGCGGGCAGAGTGATGGTTTTTGCTCCCACCTACTCAAAAAGAGATGTCCTCAGATTAAGTCCAAAAGTTGAGTGGTTCACCGATTGGGATCAAATAATTAAGGAGCTCTCACCCACTTATTCTGACAGTGCAAAAGTGATCGTGTATCCCTACGCCTCGCTACAATTTAACCCTGAAGAATACCGCCTCCAAATTTAGAATTCTAACGGAAAAAATAATATATTTCTTTTTGGTATATCCTTTTTCATGTTAAGGGTATTTTGGACAGATCTTTCTCGTATAGAGCTACAAGAAAGATTAAAAAACATTGGGGTTGTGATAATTCCTACCGGTGCTACGGAGCAGCATGGTCCACACCTTCCAGTTTCACATGATATGAGGGCATGCCTTTATATTGTAAGGAAAGCAGCGGAGGAGCTATACCCAAAGGTCCTTATAACACCACCCGTCGCGATAGGTTATTCGTGGCATCATTTTGATTTTCCAGGCACTTTATCATTGAGGGCTGAAACCTTCATCAATGTTCTCATAGATATATGTAAGAGCTTAAAGATGAATGGCGTAAAGAAAATAGCCATAATTAATGGTCATGGAGGTAATGAGCCGCTCATAAGTATAGCGGCGAGGCGAGTTAGAGATGAGCTTGGATTGAAGATAATAGCTTCTTCCT
>CAZHYI010000036.1:0-8531 GCA_964536595.1 uncultured Candidatus Bathyarchaeia archaeon | reverse complement strand
TTCCCGGTGTTAGTGCGGTCTTCGGCCGCGTGAAGCCGGGAAAGCTGGCCGCCCCACCCACACTACTTACCATCCACTGTTCAAGCAAATCTTAAAGTTAAGTATTTGGAAGGGTATTTTAAATGCTTAAAACAAATAGGTGTTTAAGAAATATCCCTTTTTAGCTCAAAGTTTATTACTAACCTTAAATATCAAGATAAAATCGGTTCGAGAAATGGTTCCCAGCGTAAATCAACTGCCAATCGGTGATAATACTACAGCTAACTTAATCTTACAATTAGCGTTCTATGCCTTCTTCATAGTGTTTCTCTTTTACGGTCAGAGAATACAGTTAATTATTACGGTTAGGGAGATAGAGGGTTCCCTGCTACGGTTGAAGCATATGCGGGATGAAGCACGCAGAATAGCTATCCAAACAATTAGGGAGTTGGGTAAAGCTAAGGAAGATATAACTCCCATGGTTGATAGGTTCCTTGAGTACGTCTCTATAAGCCCTGTAAGTTTAGATCCAGCAGGCATAGTGTGGAAGTTGGAGCATCTTCTAGATGTGAGAGATAATAGGTTTAAGGAAGATGTTAGGTTGATGGCTCCGGAAGTAGGGGATGCAGAGCTAAATAACATTGAGAATATGTTGGAGGCAGCTATGGCTCTAAATTACATTTACAAATACATAAGGCACTTCTACATTTTGGGTAAGAAGACGCTGAGCCTCTACATCATAATGCAATTGCAGATGCTTCTACCCTTAATCTTAAGGGAGGCTGAAGCCTACGCCAGAGCATTGAAAGCCTTCACTATGGGTCAACCAATAGGGGATGGAGTCGGAGCCTTAGTAGCTGCTAAACTTATGCGTGGATACGAGAAGAAAAAGATAGCTAAGGACACCTTAGTTGCTGAGGTTCCTATAGATGGAAGAAAAGCTTATGTAATTAAGGCTGTAGGTCCCGGAGGGAATGTGGGTAAGCCTGGAGAAGCCATAAGGAAGATACTTGAGGAGAAGAATGGAAAGATCTCCTCGGTTATTATGATAGATGCAGCGCTCAAGTTTGAGGGTGAAAATGTAGGTGAAATAGCTGAGGGAGTTGGAGCCGCCATCGGTGGGCCTGGAGTTGAGAAGTATAAGGTTGAAGATATAGTCTACAAGTATAAGGTTCCGGTTCAAGCCATACTCATTAAGGAGGATATTGGAGACGCGATCTCCACGATGAGGAAGGAGATTTATCAGGCCGCTGAGGAAGCTATTAGGAGGTTGAAGAGACTTATACACGAAAAGACCAGTGAAGGAGACACCTTAATTATAGCTGGCGTCGGGAACACTATAGGGATAGCTCAATAGGGGAAGTTTGAATGGTTAATGAATCTGCACCAATCCGGAGGCTGTCACCAATAGTTTTTCTAGCCATAATAATACTTCTCGCCCTCTCAGTTATCTCACTGTATCTGGCAGTGGAGATTTATATTCAGGGTGGAGGGAATGACTTAACATTCTATCTAGGTATAGGTATGCTGGGTATTTTAGTCTCTGTATACATGTTTCTTCAAAGCAGAAGGAGAGTCCGAACCTTACTTCCCGACTTCCCTAAAGTATCAACTCTGCTTGTATGTAGTAACTGCAACTTCAAGAGCGTTAGGGAGTTCAAGCGGGGAGACTATATATTCAAGGAGTCTGATGAGTGCCCTAAATGTAAAGAGAAGATGATAATTACTGAGATTTATAGGGAGACTGAAGAGAAGGAAAAGAAGTTTAAAACTATTTTTTAACCATCTTAAATTTTGAATTGGAGGTTAAAAAGGTGAGTGTAGAGGATATCAAGAGTAGATTGAAGGGAGTATTCGCCTTCCCCATAACACCCTACAAGCCAGAGGACTGGTCAGAACTGGATGAGGAGGGATTAAGGGAGAACATACGATTCCTAGTTAAGAATGGCGTATACAACATTGTTCCATGCGGCGGAACAGGCGAAATAGACTATTTAACCGAGAAGGAGCACCTAACAGCTACAAGCATTGTTCTGGAGGAAGCTGGAGACAAAGCACTTGTAGTTCCAACATTACCTGGATCAATTAAACGGAGCATAGAATTTGCGGAGGATCTAAACTCTCTGGGGGCTGACATATTTCTAGCTTTCCCCCCACCATCCGACGAGGCTGGAATACTCAGTTACTACAGAGCACTTTCAGATAGGATTGAAGGCTTCTTAATGCTCTATAATAGGAGAGGTGACTGGTCCCTCAAGTTGATCTCGAAGTTAGCTGAAATTAAGAATGTTGTTGCAATCAAGGATGAGAAGAGCGATCTTGGAAAGTTCTACGAAATAGTTCAGCTTGTCGGAGACAAAGTAGTTCTGATCGGTGGAATAGACCATACAAGATGCATAGTGCCCTACTACTTCATGGTTGGAATGAAGGGCTTCACTTGCGGCCTAATCAACTTTATGCCTAAACCTGAACTTGAGATCTATGAGGCGGCTGTTAAGAAGGATTATGATCGCGTAGTGGAGATCCAGAAGAGTTTAGGTCCCATATTCTCAATGAGGAAGAGGTTCGGCCATATAAGCATGGTGAAGGAAGCCATGAATCTAGTCGGCCTTCACGGAGGCTCTCATAGGCCTCCCCAAAGACCATTAACTGAGGAGCAGAGAAACCTCCTTAAAGGCGAATTGGAAAGGCTCGGCCTAATAAAGGCCTAAGGGAGAACAAGAAGTTTTAAGGGCGCTGTCCCCCACCTGACTAACTCTCAGCCTCATTGCGGAGCGCTACGCCCCTCTAGACTGAGCCTCTCTCGTAGTGGGGTTTATGCGCCCAGTCCCGCCTTGTCCGGTGGCTGGGTTAGCCCTCCCTCATAGAGCGGCATCCACCACACTCGGTCGGGTCCGTCAATCACCGGCCCCTTCAGGGTTTCGGTGGGAGGGTACCCGAAAGATACCCAAGTTAATCTTACTCTTCCCTCAAGATAAATTTTTATGAGCTTCTCTTTTTAACCTCATATATAGCGGTTAAATCTAACTCTAATGCAGCAACAGGTATTTCGAGGCCCCAATTAACAAGCACTTCTGGATGCACTTCTCCCAGCACCCCCACTTCTCTATCATCTACTAGTATTAAAGCTGACCTACCATCAATAAATGAGCCGTGTTTCACAGGCTCCAAATCAAACTTTACCCCTAAATTCTCCATGAGATAGTTTACACACGACTTCACCTCTGTAAAGTCGGCGTTTACGTGGGCTGAGACAGAAGCCAACTTATCGATCTCCCTAAATCTATTTTCGTGCGTCTCATCATAGATAACCGCCTTCCCGATCTCGAAGATTCTCTGCGGATACTCAACATGTGTGTTATGTCCAAGGAACTCCATAAGGCTCGGTAAAAGCCAGCTTCGGACATGCGTGAAACTCATGATTTTCGGATTAGCTATCTCAACAGCCTTTCCACACTCAAGGTTCATCTTAACGAACAAGCTATCCAGATTGGTTAAAGTAAATGTTAACACTTCCTGATAACCCAAACCTAACATCAATTCCCTCATGAAATTCGCGAATTCCCTTTCTGGGGCTACTCCGCCAATCGTAGACGGCGGTCTCCAAGCAGGCTTAATTCTGTTGTAACCATACGCTACCGCTATATCTTCAATTACATCTACAGGATGAATTACATCCACCCTATAGAAGGGAACCTCCACAGCCACCTTATTCTCACTTAAATCTTTTACTCCAAACCTAGCCTTCAACAAGAGCTCCTTAACCTCTGTTGATGTTAGATCTAAGCCAAGAAGCTTCCTTATAGATTTAGTATCTACCTCCATGACTCTATCGGTGAATTGAGGAGTCACATCAATCCTCCGATCCCCATAAGGATAATAGATTTCAGCTGAGTATATTTCGCCTCCCCTATCACTTACCGCTATAGTCGTAATGTTTAACGTGTTAATCACCGTACTCAACCTAGTTCCCGTAACCTCAATAAGCACATTTCTAGTCTCCTCAGTCACTCGCCCCAAGTCATTCGAGTTTATTATAGGCGGGAAAGAGAGAACTTTACGTTTAGAGTCGAGCAGTATAGGCCACACTGGATGTGAACGAACAATATGCCCGTACTCAATCCCCTTAGGGTGCTTCTCTAATATCTCTTTAAGCGTCATCTCCTCATCGAAACCTAAAGGTGTAAAACTTATCTCGTTAGGTCCAGAAACGGCGTAGTGAAGGGGGGGAGTGATCAAATCGAAGTTGTATAGGCCAATAGATGTTCTCCTCCTCCTTCTACCGTAAGTCAGATCCAACTTATCCTGCAGATGAATAAAGCTTCTGATGGCCCGATCATCCAGCTCCAAACCCTTCACTACAGCACAGGCTATATAGGGCCTTATATCCCTCAATCTAGGATCAACATGAATCTTCACTCCCGAGTTTCCGGCAATCCTATACTTCTTAGCTCCAACCTCAATGCTTAGAAAGCCCTTTAGAGCCCTAACAATACCCTCCACATTCCATAGGTCTGGCCGGTTACTATCCTTAATCTCTATATGTAACTCAGACCCTACCCTCATCTTAACCTCCCCCTTCACATAGGCGAGTACCTCATCAAGCTCCTCGTCGCTGGCTGGAAGCGTAATTCCCATCAGTTTCTGGAGATCCTCAAAATCAACCTGTATAGTCGGCATCTAAATCAACCTCTGCGACCTAATCCACTTCAAATCATGAGTGAATAAGTACCGGATATCCTCTATTCCACTCTTCATCATGAAGAGCCTATCAACCCCCAAACCCCATGCAAGCACAGGAACCTCAATGCCTAAAGGCTTAGTAACTTCAGGCCTGAATATCCCTGAACCTCCAAACTCCAGCCATCCATACCCCTCTTTATATGCTGAGAGCTCTACGCTGGGCTCTGTGAAGGGGAAGTAGTCAGGCCTGAAACGTACATCGTCAGCTTCAGCTATCTCAATAGCGAACCGCTCTAAGATGCCCAAGAGGTCACGTAGATTAAGCTCTTCACCCACAACTATCCCCTCAACCTGATTGAATTCTGTTAGGTGTGTCCTATCAACAAGCTCCGGCCTGTAACACCTAACGATAGAGAAGTACTTACCCGGAACCTCCAAATCCTCACTGATCAACTTCCTAACGCTTAGGGCTGTCCCATGCCCTCTCAGTATAAGTCTAGCCGACTCCTGAACCGAAAATTTACCTCCCCATCCAAGAGAACCTGTTCTCCAACCATTCTCATGAGTCTCCTTCACATTCTCTAGGATAGACTGATAAGCCGTTAAGTCACCATACTCGGGGTTCTTTATCATATAGATATCCATCCATTCCCTAGCCGGATGATCCTGCGGGGTGAATAAAGCGTCGAAATTGAAGAAGGTAAGCTCCACTAGAGGTCCCGTCATCTCTTTGAATCCCATGGCAACCAGCTTCATTCTCACATCATCCAGAAACTTCAGGTATGGGTGTCTCCTTCCACCCCAAACCTGCGGAACAGGAGCCTTAACATCATACCTTCTGAATTTATACCTCCTCCACTCTCCACTGACTATTAATTTGGGGCTTAAACGAGTCAACTCCAAAACTTCCTTAAGCCCCTCCTTGATAACTCTCCAGCCCTCCTCAGTCAATCTAAGCCTCCTTAACGCTTTCCTCTCAACCTCTATCAACCTACGCCTCCTCAGGTTTGGAACAGCACTCTTCAACTCTTCATCAAGATCCTCCAGCCTTAACATTCCCACTCTGCGTAGTTCCCGTATAAGTACCTCATCACTGCCCAGCGGAGGCTCCTCATCAACCTTAAGAATTATTTTCTTTCCATCCAGTACGGCCCAACCCTTCCTAACTAACCAACCAATAACTATAGGCATCTTCCCTTCATCAATATCAGTTAGACGAGTAAGATCCTCAACCTTCACCTCTCTTTTGTCCATGAGAACCCTTAAGACTCTCCTCTCCGGAAACCCCTCCTCAGCGTACAGTGCTCCCTCACTGGTGAGTTGAATAGTGGAAATCTCTCGTGTATGGATCTCCACCAGCTTCTTCTGACTCAAAGATAGTGCAGCTCTCATCACTGCAGCGTGAGCTATGTTCCGAGCCTTTGAGACCTCATCGACCTCTCCTGAGCCACCTAACTCCTTTAAGGCGATTAAGGTTTTACGTTCATTCTCCCTAAGCTCCATCCCTACACCTTCCGTCATTCCCACTCAACTGAAGCCATCTACCTTCCCGAAGTTTAGACTTAAGCTATCTTATGAAGGTGATACAGATTCAAAAGTTTTCATATCTCTCTTAAAAGTTTTGAGTAGAGCTGTAAAGCGCTTTAAAGAACTTCTCGTCAATTGTTAGAGAAAAACTAAAAATACTTTCTTACCTTTAGCTTTTGTAATTAACTTTTTAGAAGGAAGGAAGTGGAATAGCGATGGCTGAAGAGAATGAGATGGTTGTGACACCATGGGAGGTATCTGGAGAGATCGATTACGATAGATTAATGGAGAAATTCGGCACCGAACCCATCACGGCCCCTCTTCTAGAGAGAATTAAGAAGTTCACTGGCGAATTGCACCTCCAGTTACGAAGGAGAATATTCTTCTCCCATAGAGATTTAGACTTAATCCTCGATATGTATGAGGCAGGTAGAAAATTCGTTCTTTACACTGGTAGGGGGCCTTCAGGCCCAGTGCATATAGGGCATATTGTTCCATGGATATTCACGAAGTACTTGCAGGATAAGTTTGATGCTAAACTCTACTTCCAGATGACTGATGATGAGAAATTCCTCATACATCCAGAATTCACATTGAGGAAGGCTGTAGACTGGACTTACGATAACGCTTTAGATGTCGCTGCTATCGGTTTCGATCCAAAAAAGACATTCATAATCTCAGATGTTAACAATATCAAGATTCTATACTCTTTAGCCGTGAAGATAGCTAGACATATTACAGTATCCACAGTTAAAGCCGTGTTCGGGTTTGAAGATAGCTCCAACATTGGAATCGTGTTCTTCCCAGCGTTGCAGGCTGCACCATGCTTCATAGAGTCCATGGCTACTGGAGAGAAAGTTCCCTGCTTGATACCCGCCGCTATCGATCAAGATCCCTACTGGAGAATAGCTAGAGACGTCGCCCCCAAACTTGAGTATTATAAGCCAGCCCAGATACACTGTAAATTTATACCTGGATTAGGTAAGGGCGGAAAAATGTCGGCCTCAATGCCGGAGACATGCATCTTCATGACCGATCCTCCTGAAGTCGCAGAGAGAAAGATATGGAATGCCTTCACTGGCGGTAAACCTACAGCTCGTGAACAAAGAATTGAGGGAGGAGACCCGACTATATGCACGATCTTCCAGTACTTCAGCCTCCTATTCGAGGAAGACGATAAAGCACTCTCTGAATTAAGTTCTAAATGTAGATCTGGTGAGATATTGTGCGGTGACTGTAAAGAAAAATTGTCAGAGAGGGTTAAGAGGTTTCTAACTGAACATCAGAGGAGAAGGGAGAAAGTAAGGAACATTATCGATCAGTACTTCATTGATGATAGAGTACCCTCTAGAATCTGAAATCAGGCTTCCATTTTTAATGTCTGAAATGACGGTTTTAAGTTACTCGTTTCTTCATTGCTAGTGTGAGTGATACAGCAGCGATCAGTATAGCTATGTAAAGTGTGAATAGAGACAGCTTAGGAATCGGCAGGATCACCCCTCCCACTGGCAAGGGTTGTTGCACCACAGCCCGTATCATTATGTCCATATCTTCCCAGAGGGTCCAATCAGCTGGTTGACCGTAATATGATTGACCATCAGGATCTGTTTTATCATAACCGATCCATGGGTTCTCGTCCTCGATGAACTCTATAGCTATATAAAAATCATCCGTAACAGTTAAGTCGAACCCGCTCAAATCGACATCAAACCATCCAGTCTGTGTAGGCGTAACTTCAAAGGGTGTGATAAGCGGTGTCGCTCCATCGCTGTCCAGTACATGCACCCTAAAACTGCTGCCTGCACCAGCCAATACATCATACCTAGCAGTTATAAGCTTAACTTCAGACCAACCTGAAGGAAGTGAAAATCTAACTGCCATGAATTCACCCTTATTCAATGATGTACTTCCACTCGCTGTTCCATCATCATATGCTATCTCCACCGTAGGCTGCGCCATCACTGTTGATATTTGCGTAATTATGATAAATGCTGAAACCGAAAGGATCAGAATTAAGAGGTTTACTTTCCACTTCATTTCTCCTTCAAACTAAACTTTATCAAACCATATTTTTATTTTTTAGTCATCTTCCTCTCCAGACCTTCGGAGCTAATCAACCCATCCTCTCAACGTCAGCAGTATGATCCAAAAATCCACCAGAAACTTCTATACCTAACGATATTTAATTTCATCAGTTTCTTCTAAAAATAAAGGTAGAGTCGAGGTCTCAAGGAAATATCGGAATGGTTAAGACTAGGTTTCCCAGTCGAGAAGTCTCTCTCACCTCTGATTTTCTTTATGTCAGTTACATCTTGAGTTACTTCCATTGTTCCCAGATACTT
>CAZHYI010000035.1:0-8556 GCA_964536595.1 uncultured Candidatus Bathyarchaeia archaeon | reverse complement strand
TACCTTGACAGCCATTCTTGACAGCTGAATCCACAAGCTTCTCTGGAGGTACATACGTTCCCTTAATCTCCTCCTCTTGACTTATTGTCCAGTTATCACAAAATATGCATCTAAAATTGCATCCTACAGTAGCTACCGAGAAAACTAAGGAGCCTGGATGAAAGTGATTCAGAGGCTTCTTACCTATAGGATCAACACATAAGGAGCATACCTCAGCATAATTCAAGAAGTAAAGCTTCCCCTCCCTATTCTCCCTGACTCTACAGAAGCCCCTCCTTCCTTCAGGAATCGTACATCTTCTGCCACATAAATTACATTTAACTCTCTCTTCAGATAATTCCTCATAGAGTAATGCTTCATGAACGGGCAGCCGCTTCACCCCTACTAAAAATAGAGCGATGAAGGGATATAAAGCCTAATCCTCTTCCCGAGGAATGGTTTAATTTAAATTGGTATGGAATACCTATAGTAGTTTAGAGTGTAAGAGCGGTTAGAGGTTGAGATCCATGGCTAAAACCTCGAGAATACCGGGGTTCTACAAGCTGAAGATTGATGAAAGACTCAAGATAGTTAAAGAGTTTTCAGGTTTAACCGATGAGGAGGTTCAAGCCCTAAAAAACACGGGCTCTCTACCACTTGATATAGCTGACAGGATGATAGAGAATGTGATCGGTGCCTTCCCGATACCTCTGGGGATAGCTGTTAACTTCCTAATCAATGGTGAGGACTATCTGATTCCTATGGCTATAGAGGAACCTTCAGTGGTAGCAGCTGCCAGTAACGCTGCGAGAATGGCTAGGGACAGTGGAGGCTTCTACGCAGAGTGCACTAGACCAGTTATGATAGGTCAGATTCAATGCGTAAAGGTTAAGGATCCCTATAGGGCGAGGATGGATATTCTAGCTTCTAAGGATGAGATATTGGAGAAGGCTAATGCTCAAGACCCCATTCTCCTGCGTTTAGGTGGTGGAGCTATAGATCTAGAAGTTAGAGTTCTAGACGCGAAGAGTGGACCCATGGTCGTTACTCACCTCCTCGTTGACTGTAGAGACGCTATGGGAGCCAATGCGGTGAATACTATGGCTGAGGCTGTGGCCCCACTCATCGAGAGAATCACTGGTGGAAGAGTCTACCTTAGAATAATATCGAATCTAGCTACGAAAAGGCTGGCTAGAGCATGGACAACCATATCTAAGGAAGCTGTCGGCGGAGAAGAAGTTGTTGATGGAATAGTTGAGGCATACAATTTCGCTTACGCTGACCCCTACAGGGCAGCTACTCACAATAAGGGAATACTGAATGGTGTAATAGCTGTAGCTTTAGCTACATGCAATGACCATAGAGCCATTGAGGCTGGAGCCCACGCCTACGCAGCCATAACGGGACGCTATCTTCCACTCTCAACTTGGGAGAAGACCGAAGATGGAGATCTAGCCGGATCGCTTGAGATGCCCATGGCTGTAGGTACAGTTGGAGGAGCAACTAAGGTTCATCCCCTAGCTAGAATAGCCCTAAAGATTCTGGGGGTTAAATCGGCAAATGAATTGGGTGCTGTTATGGCTGCTGTTGGGCTTGCACAGAACCTTGCTGCCCTTAGGGCTTTAGCTGCTGAAGGAATCCAGAGGGGACACATGGCTCTTCATGCTAGAAATGTCGCTATAGCGGCTGGGGCAGAAGGCGAAATGATAGATATAATTGCTGACAGAATGGTTGAGGAGCGTAAAATTAGGCTGGATCGAGCGAAAGAACTCCTTGAGGAATTAATGCGGAAAGGGTGAGTGGAAGCCTTGCTGGTTATTCCTGGTCCAGCATCGAGAGAGTTGGGTTTGAGAGTTGCTAGGCACTTAAAGTGTGAAGTTATAGATGTAGCCTTCAAGGTTTTCCCTGACGGAGAATCGTATATAAGGTTTAATGGAGATGTAAGAGGCTCAGACGTGGTCGTTGTTCAATCTACTCCGCCGCCTCAAGACTCCAACCTAATAAGGCTATTCTTACTCCTAGACAATGCTAAGAGGCTTGGAGCTAAACGTGTAATCGCTGTTGTTCCATACTTAGCTTACTCTAGGCAGGATAAGATCTTCTTGGAGGGGGAGGCTGTAAGCATCAACACAATTATAAAGCTCATTGAAGCTTCAGGTGCAGACTATCTCTACACCTTCAACATACACTCAATAGACATTATGAAGCGCTTCACTATACCAGCATATAACTTATCTGCAATCCCAGTATTAGCGGAGCGCCTGAAACATCTGGGTTTCTCGAAGGCTGTTTCTGTTGCTCCTGACAAGGGAGCTGTAAAGTTGGTGGAGGAAGCTGACAAAGTCTTGAATGGGGGTTATGGATGGTTGGAGAAGCATAGAGATAGAGTTACTGGAGAAATAAGGATGGAGGCTAAAGAGATTGATGTGAAGGGTAAGGACGCAGTGGTCTTTGATGACATCATTAGTACAGGTGGAACGATGGCTGAGGCAGTTAAAATATTAAAGGAGCTTGGAGCCAGAAGGGTCTACGTAGCATGTACGCATCCATTAATGCTTGGTAACTCTGAAAGCAAGATTCTCAATAATGGGGCTGAAGGGATACTGGGCACTGACACCATCCCAGGCAAATTCAGTTCAGTCTCTGTAGCTAAAGTTATAGCTGAGCCCCTCTCTAAGTTAGGATAGAAGAAATTTGCCTAGGCTCTTCTTTCTCCTTTCCGGGGAGCACCCAACCCTCCCGAAATCAGAGCTTAAATCTATACTTTACGCTGAAGGTTTTAAGTATAAAGTATTGGAGGAGCTTGATCAAGCCATAAGGATTGATTGTTCATTAGAGTGTTTACGTCCCATAGCTTCAAGGGCGTCTATGACTAGGAACTGCTGTCTGGAACTATTCACCTGTAAAGCAGAATACGAAACCATACTTCAGATGGCTGAGGAAATACCCACTGATCAGATATTTGAGCCTCCCGACTCAATGATGGTTCGAGTCAGAAGAGTTAAAGCCTCTTCACCAGATTTGAGTAGGCTTAAACTTGAGAGGGATTTAGGAGCCACGTTACTAAAAGGAACACGGGATGTTAAAGTCGACCTTAAAAATCCCAGAAAAACATTTCTTGGAGTGATAACTGGGAGGAGGTTTCTCTTCGGCTTAAGCTTGGCTGAATTATCTCCCACTCCATTCATGAGGAGGAACCCGATGAAACGGCCCTTCTTCCACCCTACAGCACTACCAGCAAAGATGGCTCGATGCATGGTTAATCTAGCAGCGCCTAGAAAGGGGGATCTACTAGTAGATTTCTTCTGTGGGACAGGGAGCATACTGATTGAGGCGGGTCTTATAGGATGTAGAGTTGTGGGGTTAGACGCGTCCAGAAGGATGGTGGAGGGTGCCCTTAAGAATCTTAAGCATTATGGCGTTAAACCTGAAGGTTTGATTCTTGCCGACTCTCACTACATACCGATTAGTAGGTTGAACTGTATAGCTACAGACCCGCCTTATGGCAGATCCTCCACAACTTTTGGACGTAGACCCATAGAGATAGTTAAGTCGTTTCTTCGCACTGTTAAAGAGATCCTTCCAAAAGGAGGAAGGTTATGTATAGCCTTCCCGCAAGAATTCAGTCTTGGAAGGTTGGGAATTGAGTATGGATTTAAGCATGTTGAGTCACACTTCGTATATGTTCATGGAAGCTTAACGAGGGAGATAGCTGTTCTGGAGGCTGATTGAATTGTCGGACCTTGAAATAATCTTTCTGGGCACTTCTGGAAGCGTACCAACAACCGACAGAAGCCTCCCCAGCATAGCGCTTAGAAGGAAGGGAGAGATCATACTCTTCGATTGTGGTGAAGGAACGCAGAGACAAATAATCAATGCTAAGATAGGCTTCAAAAGAAGAATGAAGATCTTCATAACGCATATGCATGGCGACCATCTATTCGGCCTCCCAGGTCTACTTCAAACAATGTCTCTGATGGATAGGCGAGACACCCTCAAAATTTATGGTCCAAAAGGAATATCCGCCTTCATAAAGGCTCTTGAACTCACAGCCTACCTCCACCTCCCATTCAGACTGGAGGTTCATGACATTGAGGCAGGCGGGGTTGTATGTGAGGAGGAGGAATACGAGATTCACGCATGCCCAACAAGGCATAGCGTACCGGGATTCGCCTACGCCTTTATTGAGAAGCCCCGTCCTGGAAGATTCTATCCTGAGAAGGCTTTAGCTCTAGGCGTTCCTAAGGGAAGTCTATGGTCTCAGCTTCAAATGGGGAAATGCGTTAAGCTTCCTGATGGGAGAGTCATAGAGCCAAGGATGGTTCTTGGACCTCCAAGGCCTGGGAGAAAGGTAGTTTATAGCGGGGATACCCGACCCTTAAAGGAGATAATTGAGTTGGCGGCTGGAGCGGATGTGCTGATTCATGAGGCTACACTTGGAGATGAGCTTAAGGAAAGGGCGGAGGTTGAGGGGCACTCTACACCCAGTGAAGCGGCTGAGGTAGCTCTTAAAGCCGGAGTTAAAATGTTGATTCTTACGCATTTAAGTGCAAGATATAGGGATGTAACTCCGATTCTCAATCAAGCCTTACAGGTATTCCCTAATGTTCAAGTGGCTTATGACCTCATGAGGATTAAGGTTCCTCTGAAGGAGTAGCCTCTATAAGCAATTTAATCAAATAAATAGTAAAATCGCAGAGTTTTTCAGACGATAGTTATCGGGTACACTCCGTACCTTCTCCCAGTTTGCACCATTGCTAAGCAGTTCTCTAACTTTGCGCCTGCAGCCCATGAATTGCTTGATGATAAGATGTGTCCTCCACCCGGTGACGCCTTTCTAATGCAGTCCTTAGTCTCCTCCACAACTTCCCGCCTACTCTTCTTCGCTAAACTATCCACAGCCACATTTCCAATCAATACAAGCTTATCTCCATACTTTTCTTTCACTTCCCCTATATCTACGCCAGCTGTTGGATCTAGGGAGTGGAGGCCATCCACTATATTTGCTAAGCCATCCAGTATAGGATTGATATCGCCGTCTGTATGCTTGATCAGCTTGACTCCACTTCTGTGAGCTGCGTCAACCTGCTTCTTTAAGTTTGGAAATATCACATTCTCAAAGAACCTTTTGGGAACCATCGGGCCCTTCTCTTCACAGTAGTCTCCTCCACTAATAATGAAGTCTGCTCCCGCCTCTGCTATGCGCTTTATAATCTCGATATTGAATTCGGTTAGTTCCTCAATGACTCTCTTTATAAATTGAGGTTTCTGGTACATCCAAGTGACAAACTTTACAGGAGTTAACATTTCCCATGCATGTGCAAAGGGATCCCGTATAAATGTAGCTATCGCCACTGCGTCTCCAACAGTTTTACGGGTATATTCAGTAGCGAACGTCCATCCCGGAGCGTTCGGATCTGGAGGTTCAAAATCATCATAGTCTTCAGGCTTATCGAATATGGTGCCGTATGGAACCCACGCTTTAGATTGTTTATCAAGCATTAAGACTCTGCCCCAAAGATCAACCATTGTCCCGTCAGGATTAATCTTCGGTTTCCAATATTCTGGAGCTGAAAGGTCGACTGTAAATACGTCAAAATCAACCTTTCTGTAGCATTCTATTCTAAAATCATTCCTTTTCTTCTCTAATTCCCTATCAGCGATCACTTGGGTCTGTAGGGAGGTTGCTGCAGGAAACTTCTTCCCGATTAGCGCTTCCATAAGTGGAACCTCAATATCTATCTCTGTTATAGGAACCCTATCAGGCTCCTCTATGTTCAGCGCTTTTAGAACTCTCTCCCTCTTCTCCAATATCCTAACCCTCCAGTCCCATTAATTTCTTAACTACCTTCACAGCCTCAACAGCGTCACTACCATATCCATCAGCACCTACCTCCTCAGCGAACTCCCTCGATACAGGTCTACCGCCAACGATTACTTTCACTTGTTCTCTCACCCCTTCCTGCTCGAGAGCTTGAATCACATTTCTTATTTCATTTATGGTTGAGGTTAAGAGGGCGGAGATACCTAATATGTCGGCTTTTTCTTTCTTCACTGCTTCAGCAAACCTCTCTGCTGGTACATCGACTCCAAGGTCTACCACTTCAAAACCCGTGGCGTAAAGCATCATGATCACTATATTCTTTCCTATATCGTGTATATCTCCCTTCACTGTTCCAATAACAACTTTACCAAGAGATTTTCTGCTGGTCTTCGTTAAGTAGGGTTCCAGAATCTTCGTTGCTTCAGTGGCTAAAACACCAGCCATTATCAAATCAGATAGGAAGTACTCTTTATTCTCATATTTCTTACCGACCTCTTCCAATGCTTCACTTAGAGCATTCACGATCTCTAGAGGCTCTATCCCAGACTCCAACGCTTCAGTAACCGCTTTCTTTACTTCCTCAACGTCACCTATCTCCGATATTAACTTCTTAAATCTATCCATCATTCCCTATCCAACTCTCCGCGAAACCCATTTTATATTGTAACCTAATAAAATTAATTTTTCCAGTAATAACACGTTAACTCAGCTATAGCGCTTCTTTGAGCAGCTACTTCACTCTGTATTGCTCTAAAACCCTCTCATCTATCTCTATTCCCAATCCAGGCTCCTCAAGTATTTCCAGACAACCATCCCTAAACTTTAAGGGTTCACTTAATATGTCTTCCCATAACCATTCAGGCGGCCACCTAGTGTACTCCATCATTACCAAGTTAGGTGTCGTTGCTGAGACATGTATTGAGGCTGCTGTGCCCACCACGTCGCTGCAGTGCGGTGAAAATCCTATCGTGTATGCGCTTGCCATAGTCGCTATATTCTTTGCTTCATCTATTCCACCGCAAACCTCTAAGTCTACCATTATGGCGTCTGCAACGCGTTTAGCTATAACGTCTCTAAATTCATACCTTGTACTTCTACCCTCAAACCCAACAATCATCATGTCAAGAGCATTCTTCACCTCAGCGTAGCCTTCTAAGTCGTCCTGCGGAAGAGGCTCCTCAAGCCAATACACATCATACCTCTCAAGCTTCCTACCTAACTTAATAGCTGTATTGGGGCTCCAGTTTATTCTACATGCGTCGCACAGTACATCTATGTCATACCCGAATGCCTCTCTTAGAGCCTTCACTTTCCTAACATCCTCATCTATCCCGCTAGGATATCCTATCTTAAGCTTTATCGCTTTGAAGCCATACTCGATCTGTTCTTCAGCTATCTTAACTATCCTTTCAGTGGAGTTGAAATATAGGCCGTTCATGTAGGTTTTGATCCTACTGAATAGGGCTCCACCTAAAAGTTTATAGACTGGCTTATTGACAGCCTTCCCAATTACGTCATACAGGGCCATATTTATCCCACTTAAAGTCATTATCTGCGCTCTATTCTGCCATGTATTCCTCCAACCCACCTTCTCCCACAAAACCTCCCTATCGAATGGATCCATACCAAGAATTTGCGGTTTAAGAGCGTTCACAGTGTCGAAATCGTACACTCTACCCCAACCAATTAATCCATCATCCGTCTCAATTTTAACTAGATTTAACACTGTAACTTCAGACGAACCAGTAGGCCATCTCGCAGGTTCCTTAAGCTTTCTCTTAAGTTGAATACACTCCACATCCACTATTTCCATTTTAAGCTCAGCCCCTCTTACTTCATTCAGACTAGATCCACATAAACCTTTTATGGTGTAGCTCCTGTTTAGCTTGTTCTCCTAGAAAGATGTTTATAGTGCCTTTAATAGGTCTGAAAAAATATAGGGGGTCTAGAAATTATTAAATGACTCTTTATTTATTTTTGATGGGAGGCTGAGTGAATTAACTCCGAGACAAAGAGTAATGGAAACTATAATGCTTAGAATGGCGGATAGAGTTCCAGTGATCCCTCAAGTCACCTACGCAACAGCAAGCTGGTGTGGAATGAGTATAAGTGAAGGTCTATATAATGCTGAAAAGATGGCTGAAGCCTTAATCACTGGTTACCGAAAACTGGATTATGACGGAATCTATGTTGGGTGGGAGTCATCCTTCAACCTTATGGCTGAAGCTATGGGTTGTCGTCTAATTAAGAAAGGAGATAATCTCCCATCAGTTGAGAAACCCATCATTTCAGAGCCTAAGGACCTTGAGAGAGTCAAAGTTGCAGATCCAAATAGAGATGGCAGATTACCGATGCATCTTAAAGCATTAGAGATAGTGAGGAGGAGAGTAGGCTCCGAGGTGCCCATATTAAGGTATGTGCCAGGCCCCTTCACGCTCACCTGCCTCCTAAGAGGATTAAGGGAAACAATGATGGATCTACTGAAGAGGCCAGACTTAACCCACTCAATACTGGAGTACTCCACAGAGTCGTCACTACACTTCGCTTTGGAAGCATTGAAGCATGGCTCAGATATAATTGTAGTTGCTGATCCAATGGCTTCACCAGACATAGTATCACCCGAAACGTTCAGCCGCATCGTTAAACCATACATAACGAGAATACTTGAGTCTGTGGCAAAGAGCGGCGGAATACCTTCTCTCCACATATGTGGAGACACCACAAAGATTCTGGAGCATATGGTGGAGACGAAG